>JAAYCJ010000224.1 GCA_012729815.1 Phycisphaerae bacterium
GCCGCCATCGACAGAAGCACCAGCAGAAGAACCACGCCCATTCGTCTGAATCGATTGTCCACGCCCGTCTCCTTCATGCACCGAACCGTTCACCGCGACAGCACCACAGCCATCGACTCTCGTACTCTCGGCAGAGTTACTTCCGCAGGCTAAGGACTATCCGACCCTTCGTCAAGCACAGACTTGCGCCGGTCGGCATGCACACATCGTACAAAACGCACATTCGGGCGTGGTCGCATCAGCACCGTTTGAGCGCGCCCCGCGGTTGTCGTTGATCGGGGTCCGGACGGCGAGTCGGTTTGTCGCCGCTCGCGAGTGGCGTACGGCACGGGGGAGGCGGGTTTTGCGTATTGAGTTGTCAATCGTCGCATGGTGCGACGCGCGGCCGGGGCCCGGGGCGTCCCGGCACAATAAAGATAGCATGGGACTCGGAAAAGTCAAAAAGGCGGGTTTTGGCGTCGGCGGCAGAAACGGCGCAGGGATTTGCGGCAGGAGTCTCTGGAGGAATGGAAGGGATTTCCCCCGACGCCCGCAGCCGTCACGGTGGGTCAGCCTGGGCCAGGAAGACGAACCGGATGCGTTTTCAAGCGCGGTTGAAGCGGACGACGCCTCCGTCGGCTTCGATGACCAGCACGTTGTCGCCCTCGAAGCGGAATGTGCCGCTCTGGGAGTGGTCGTGCATGGTGAACGTGATCTGGTCGCCGGAGACGCTGTAGGAGCCGGTCATGGTCTGCGGCGAGGGCAGTTTTCCGCCGGAGACGTTGATGGTCAGCGTGCTACCGTCGGCTCCGAACTCGTAGATCATGGTCATGCCGTCGGGCAGCGGGTGGGACTGGCCGTTATGGCTCATCTCGGTCATCTGCCACCGTCCGACGATGGACGGCGCGGCTGGGGCTTCCGCCGTCGGAGGGGGCGTGGGCGTGGGCGAGGCGGCGAGCTCGACCGGCGCCCCCGGAACCGGCGTGGGCGTCGGCATGGTCGTCGTTTCCGGCGTCGGCGTCGGTGCGACGGTGTCCGAGGCGGCGACCTTCTCGATCTCCTTGCGGACCGGCTCGGCTGGGGCGTGAAACTCGGGCACGTCCGGCGGCGCAGGGCGATAGCAGCCGGTCAGGCCGGCGGCAATCAGGACGGCGGCCAGGACCGTTTCAGCGAGGCGCCGGTTCGGTATTCGGGCGATCGGTGTTGGCATTGCGTTCAACAAATCGGACCTCCACGATGGCAAATCGGTTGGGACCCTGCGGGCCGAGGATCAGCAGCGTCCGGCGGGCCGGCACGTAGCGCAGCGGGATCCACGGGCCGTCAAGGATTTGAGGACTCAGGCCGGTCTCGACGTTGGCTGAGAAAAGGTAGTCGGACGTGGCGAGGGCGAAGACGTCGTCGGTCAGCCAGCACGCGGCGATGGCGCCTTGGCGGTGGCGCTGGAGGCGGTTGTCTCGCAGGTCCAGCAGACAGATTCGGTTCTGGCGCGTATCGTAGAAGAGCAGGCGGTCACCGTTTGGCGAAATCGGGTCGGCGACACCGGCCAGGGTCTGGAGCGCAGCGGCGCGATTGCCTAATCCGCAGTCGCCGGCCAGAAGGGTCAACCCGGACGGCCGGGCCAGGACCCATTCGAGGGAGTCGGCGGCGTTCCGGGCGCAAACGACGGCCTCATTGGCGTTGACCGAAACGGGCAGAAGCAGCTCGTCGCCCTTTGGCGCCATCGGTTGCGGCTCGCCTTCGATACGCTGCCGATAGATTCGGAACGGATGATCGAAGTCCACAGCGGAGCAGTAGACGATCTGGTCATCGGACGCGGCGAATCGTGGAAGGCAGTTGAGAGCATGCGGCACGCCGAGCACGGTTTGCCGGCCGGTCGCCAGGTCAAGGTGAATGATGGAACTGCCGGGCGGTTCGTTGGCCACGAACGCCATGCTTCGCCCGGTGGGCGACCAGACGGGCGAGTGGGCCCAGCGGTAGCCTTTAGAGATCGGGCGGCCGGGTTCGCCGCCGGCGGTGGGACGGAGCATGACGGTCAGCGTTCCCTCAGCCGGAGTCGCGTTCGGGTCGCCCAGAAGCGTGCGCGGATCCAGGTCGCCGCCGTCGCTGCGCAGGTGGAGCAGCCATTCGCCGTCGGGGCTGACGGTCGGGAGCTGCAGACCGGTATTCGGTACGGCGCCGATGGTGCGCGGCAGGTGGAAATCGCCGAAGATCCGGACGTGTTCGCGGTTGATGTTCTCGATCCGCTGGGCCGGCGAGGCCTCGCGGGATCGGCCGGCCTGGCAGCCGCTGAGCAGCATCCAGACTGCGCCTGCGAGGATCAGGATGGGTCGGACACGTTTCACAGAGACGACTCCCTGGTGGTCGGTTCGTCGCGGTGGCGGCTGATCTTGCCGGGATGGTTCATTCCCTCCTCAAATCGCTTCAGCGGTTCGGACTCGATTACGTCCCGCGTGGTGCCGGGCCCGATCACGTACGGGGTCAGGAAGATCAGCAATTCGCTGTTGACCGCCCCGAGTTCGCGGTGCTTGAAGAGCTCGCCGAGGATCGGTATGTCGCCCAGACCCGGAACGCGTCGAATAACTTTGGTCTGCTCCTCGCGAAGGATGCCGCTGATCAGGAAGGTTTTGCCGTCCTCGAGGACGACGCGGGTGGTGGTTTCGCGGCGATCGATGATGGCTCCGCCGAAGAGGGTGCGGCCGGGCACGATGCTCGAAACGCTCAGGTTGACGGTCAGGTCGATTTCCTTGCCGTTGCTGATGTGGGGCCGGACGCGGAGGCGGATGCCGACCGGGAAGTATTCGAACGACTGGTTCAGCGCCCCGACGTCGGTGAACTGCGAAACGGAGATGAACGGAATGTCCTGGCCGTCGAAGAACTCGGCTTCGATGTTGTCGGCTGTGAGAATCTTCGGTTCGCTTTTGATCTTCAGGTCGGTGACCCTCCGCAGGAGGCTGATCAGATTGTTGACGTTGACGTCGAGGGCCAGCGTGTGTTCGTTACCCACGGTATCGCGGTATTCGTAGCTCAGCAGGCCGCGGAGGGCGTTTTCGGTGATGATCGGATCGCCCGAGGTGAAGAGCGTCGGGTCGCTGGAGAACCGGTAGCCCAGGCTGATCGTATCGTCGTGGACGATTTCGGCGATGACCGCTTTGACGAGCACCTGATAGCCCGGCTTGTCGAGTTCCTCGACGAAGCGGGAGATGGAGTCGGCGTATTCCTCGGGCGCAGCCACGAGCAGGAGGTTCTGTTCGACGTTTGGGACGATTCGCAGCTTGCCCACCAGGTTGCTCGGCTGGCGAATGTCGGTCTCGTGCGGCGGGTTCTGCCACCAGAACTGCATGGTCCGGAGTGTGGCGTCGTCCTTCTGCTCCTGCGGCTGATTGGTTTTGCGGGCTTCGGGATTGTAGGGCGAGACGAGGTCGGAGAAGCCCTCGAAGGTGCCCTGTCGCGTCCGCCGCAGGATCGAGGTGGGCGTACCGGGCGCGTTGAGGAGGGCGTTGAGCTGTTCGGCGAGGGTTTCGGCGTCGGCGAACTTGAGCTGGATCACGCGCGGCACGCCGGCGTCCTGCGGCTTGTCGATCTCGGCGATCATGTCGTCGATGACCTTGTAGTTCTCAGCGTTCTTGCTGACCACAATGAGTCTGCCGGTTTCGGGATAGGCTTCGAAGCTGAACTGGCCGAAGAGCCGGCCGACCGGTGAGGGCGTTTCGTCGTCGTCGCCCCACCCCCAGCTCCACCACGGGTCGTTCGACGATTCCTTTTTGGTGAAGAGGTTCTCGAGCAGTTCCCTCGTTTTCTCCGGATCGGCGTATTGGAGGGTGTAGATACGCGGCGCCGCCTCTTCGCCGTCGAAAGGCCGGTCGAGTTCCTCGATCTGTTCGGCGATCTTGGCCATCTTCTCGGGCGAGGCGATGATGGTAACGGTATTGGCCCGGGTGTTGGCGGTGACGGTCACCTGATCGCGGTCGCTGCCGCCGCCGCGGGTGAACCAGCGAAAGCGGCGGCTCGTCGAGTCGTCCTGGAAGAGTTCCTTGATGTTCTCAGCGACCTGGCTGGCGTCGCCGTACGTGAGCTTGAAGGTCCGCGTCTCGCGGATGCCGATATCGGCCACGTCGATCTGTTCGAGCCAGTCTTTGATAACCTGGCGGTTCTGGTCGGAACCGACGATCATGATCCGCCGCGAGGTGACGAAGGGGAATATCTTGACGGAGGTGCGCAGGCCCTCGTCGGGATGGCTGGCCAGCATGATGTTGAGCTGGCGGACGAGGTCCTCGACGTCGCTGTACTTGACCTCGACAATCTCGGAGAGGTTGATCTGCGGTTTGGGCTGATCGAGATCGACGAGCCACTGCTGGACCCGCGAGAGCACCGCGGACGGCGCGGCGACGACGATGACCGACCGCCGGGAGTCCGGGATCAGCAGCACCGGGGCCTTTTCGCCCTTGACGGTGATCGCGCCGGGCGACTGGCCCTCGCCCGGTCGCGGACCCGGCTGAGGCTGACCGCCGGAAGGGCCTCCGACGGAGAGGACCGATCGGACCTCGACGCCGAGGTATCCGGCAATCAGTTTCTCGAGGACGGGCACCAGTTCGCTCACGTCGACGTTGTGGACGGGGAAGACCTTGAGTTCGCGGCCGCTGACGTCCGGCTGATCGAGTTCGCCGATGATGCCGGACATGATGCTTAACTGCCCGACGGTGGCGA
>JAAYCJ010000225.1 GCA_012729815.1 Phycisphaerae bacterium
CCATCCAGGGCAGCTTGGCCCGGCCCTGCCAGAGGCCCAGACTGCTGTCGAAGTCGATCAGGTAGTAGAGGTTCCTGTCGCCGTGAAAGGTCAGGAGGGTGTTGCTGTCGGTCCGGTCGATGTCGTCGAGCCAGGCGGCGACCAGGCGGATGGCCCTGACCTCGCGTCGGAAGCGGAACCAGTCGAATCGCCAGAAGCCCTTGACGTCGCCCGGGATGAACTCGCTGGCGAAACCGCGTTTGCCGTCGAAGTTCTCGTCGCCGGCGCCCTCGATAGTGACGATGTGCTCGGCGGGGACGTTGTAGCCCAGCAGCCAGTAGACGCGGGTGGCGACGGCGGAGGCGCCCTCCGGGTGGTCCTCGTGGTCGACCTTGACGAGGAATTTCCGGCCGGTGGCGTCCTTGCCGAGGAACCGGCGGAGTTTGAACATGTGCTTGTCGGGTTTCTTGAGGATCTTCCAGGGGCCGACCGGCGGGTTGGCGGCCGGTCCGATGCCCGCCGCTTCGGGCGAGACGGCGGCGATGTCGCGGTTGGTGAAGAACGAGCCGTCATGGACCTGGCCGTTTTCATCGACGTTCCAAGCCGCCGGCTGATTGGGGTCGGCCGGGTTGAAGGCGGCCCGGGAGTCGAAGAAGTCGCGGACGGGCTCGTAGTAGGTGCCCTTCATAAACCGGTCGTGCAGAGGCGAATCGGAGACGCGGACGTTCTGAGTGACCCAGTCGGCGGTGTTCTGGTGCTGGATGTCCTGACAGCCGGCGATCAGGATCGGCAGCAGGATCAGGAACCGCGGACGGGCGGCGGTCGCTCGGCGTTTGACGTTCATGGTGTTCCGTACCCCCTGTGAAAACACCGTCTTGTTGACCCACGGCCGCCATTGTACCGGCCGATGATGCCGCCGCACAAGGAGTTCATTGGTCTACCCGGTCCCGCGATTGGTGTCAGTCGGTCGAGCGGACCGGCTCGATCGGGTCTTTGACGTTGATGATCTCGGCCTTGGTGGTGGTGCTGCCGGCGAAGGCGAGCCAGCGGACGCCACGCTCGATGATGGCCAGGACATCCGGGTTCTTGAAGATTGGATAGGTCTCGTGGCCCGGCCGGAAATAGAAGATTCGCCCGCGGCCTCGCCGCCAGGTGCAGCCGCTGCGGAAGACCTCGCCGCCTTCGAACCAACTGACGAAGACCAGCTCGTCGGGCTGCGGGATGTCGAAGAACTCGCCGTACATTTCCGTATGGGGCAGTTCGAGATACGGGCCCATGCCGGCGGCGATGGGGTGCGAGGGGTCGGTGACCCAGATCCGCTCCTTTTCGGCGATCTCCCGCCAGCGGAGCGAGCAGGTGGTGCCCATCATGCGGCGGAAGATTTTGGAGAAGTGGGCTGAGTGGAGCGGCAGCAGGCCCATGCCGTCGAGGATGCGGGCCTGGACGCGATCGACGATCTTGTCGTCCACTTCGTCGTGGGCCATGTGCCCCCACCAGATCAACACGTCGGTCTCGTCGAGGACCTTCTGGGTCAAGCCGTGTTCCGGCTCGTCGAGGGTGGCTGTGCGAACGCTGATGCCCTTGGCCTTCTTGAGGGATTCGGCGATGACGGCGTGCATGCCGTTGGGGTAGAGGGACTTAACGGTCTCGTTGTTCTTCTCGTGGCGGAACTCGTTCCAGACGGTGACGCGGATATCAGCCATGGCGGTCTCCTTTGTGATGGTGTTGCGGCCAGTAGACCACGCGGTGCGGCGCGGATCAAGGGCTGTTTTCAGACTTCCGGAGACGGTCTGGAAAAGTTCGGCGGGTCGACCGGCGGAGGGCTGGACGTTTCCCGCGAAATTGTGCACAATACGATGATGGAGCCCCTGTGATCGGGGCCGGTGCGGAGGTCCGGCGATGGACGGTAGTGAGATCGAACTGGTTCGGCACGTGGCGGGACTGCGGGTGACGCGGGCGTCGCACTATACCTGTCGGGCGCCCCTGTTCGGGCCGTCGCATCTGCACCCGGACGAGTTTCACCTCTCGTATGTGGTTCTGGGCAAAGGGACTATCGCGATCGAGGGGCGGGCCTATGACGTGGGGCCCAAGGACGCGGTGGTCATTCCGCCGCGACGGCGGCACCGGTCGATCGGGGATTCGCGGACCGATTACGAGCTGATCGAGATCCGGTTCGCGGTCAGCCGGCCGCAACTGGAGGCGGCGGTGCCGGCGTTGCCGGACGTGGTGCACGTGCACAACAGTCCGGAATTCGAGGCGGCGCTGGACCGGGTGGTGGTGGCGTATCTGCGAAACGTCGATCGGGAGAACGCGCTGGCCAAGGTCCGGCTGGCCGAGGCGCTGATCCTGCTGGCCCGCGAGACGGCGCCGTGGACGGGGACGGATTCGATGACGGGGGCGATGGAGCGGAAGATCCGGCAGGCGACCGAGTACATCGCGGTCAAGCACGCCGGTCCGCTGACGGTGGAGGAACTGGCCGAATTGGTGGGCCTCTCGGCCAGCCACTTCGCGGCGAGTTTCCGGCGGATGACGGGGATCAGTCCGATTGAGATGGTGATCCGCACGCGGCTTCACCACGCCCGCGAACTGCTGCGCAGTTCGGCCATGTCGATCAGCCAGGTGGCCACGGTCTGCGGGTTCGGCACCGGGCAGTATTTCGCCCGGGTATTCCAACGGCGGGAGGGGCTTTCGCCGAATGAATATCGGCGACGAAATCGCGGGTATGTGCGCCAATGAGGTCGAATGCAATAAAGGCGGAAAGCCGACGTTATAATATGGATGACGTTGTGCGCCGGTATCCACATGAGGTGAATCATGCCGACTGAGAGAAAGTCGTTCACGCTGATCGAGCTGCTGGTCGTGGTGGCGATCATCGCGATTCTGGTGGGAATCCTGCTTCCGACGCTGGCCTCGGTGCGTCAGCGGGCGACGAAGGTGACGTGCAGTTCAAACCTGCGACAGCTTGGCATGGCGATCCAGGCGTATATGCAGGAACACTCCCAGAAGTATCCAGCGGCGCGGTACATGCCGCCGCCGTTTATCAGCGGCGACACAAGTCCGCCCTTGCCGGAGGTCCTGATGGACCATTTTGGCAAGGAAACGCGGGTGTTGCAGTGTCCGGGCGACCAGGAGTGGGTTTATGCCCGCTGCGGGACCAGTTATACGTATAACGCTTCGCTGTCGGGCATAGCGCTCGAGGAGAACTGGTTTGCCGAACGGATCGGGTTTGGCCCCTCGGAGATGTTCGTGGCCTACGACTGCGACGGAGGCCGGTTCAGACTCGATAATTCAGAGGAAATCACGGTGCCCCCGTTCCACGCGTTGCGCAATCTGCTGTTTGCGGACGGCCACGTGGGCAACTACCAGTAAGGACGATGCGATGAGAAGCTTGAAAGACATGAAGAAGCAGTTGATCGTGGCGGGGCTGGTGGTGGTGGGAGCGGTGACGCTGGCCGGAGGGGCGTACTACGCGTATCTGCTGACGCCGCCGGCATTTCCGGAGACGGCGGAGGAGGCGATCGCGACGATCGGTTCGGCGCGATACGAGCGGTTGCCGGAGTATCGTCAGGAGGAGTACCTGGAGCAGGCGGGCCGGCTGTTGCGGGAGCTTCCGGAGGAGGAGCGTCGGCAACTGCGGGGGCGGTTTGGCGAGAGCGACGGCGCACGCGAGGCCATGGGGGCGATATTCATGAACGAGGCGGTCCAGCGGGCGACCGACTTCGCGGCGGCTTCGCCGGAAGATAAGATTCGCATTCTGGATGAGGATATCGACCGTTTCGAGCAGATGCGCGAGCGTTTTGCGAACCGTCGACCGGATGGCCCTCGGGCTCAGGGCGAGGGCCAAAGACGAGGGGAGGGCGGCGGACCGCAGATGGACCGCGGCGGGCGGCGGGGCGATGGGCGCGGAGGCACTCCGGAGGAACGCGGTGCGCGACGGCGCCAGCGGATGATGAATCGCATCGAGCACGGGAATCCGCAGCGGGCGGCCCTGATGGGCGAGTACTTCAGGGCGCTTGGCGAGCGGCGCGAGCAGCGCGGCTTGCCGCCGATGGGTCCGCGCGGTCGCGGGCGATGAGGCGGGACCGGTCACGCTCGTCGACGGATGCCCGCAAGGGCCGTCAAGGCGGTCAGCAGGAGCAGTGACGCCGGTTCGGGCAGGTGGGGCAGATAGGCGGCGTAGGCTTCGCCCAAGGGTGAGAGCGTGCCGTCGGGCATCAGGAGCCGCGTGTCGGCGAATTCCGGCCGGGTATCGTCGAGGGCGAACCACGCCCACCGCTGGACCAAGCGGTAGTCGTCGGCGGGCAGGCCGTTGGCGGCGTCGCGGAAGTCGGCGGCGCCATCGCCGCAGAGCCAGTCGGTGGCGCCCTGGAGAAACGCGACCGACTGCGGGGTGAAGCTGGGAGTCTCGAACACGCCGTACCCGTTGAGCCACA
>JAAYCJ010000226.1 GCA_012729815.1 Phycisphaerae bacterium
ACGCACGCACCGGCCGGCGGCTGGGCGATGAGGCGTTCGTGACCCGGATCGAGCGACGGCTTGATCGGACCCTGAGGAAACTGAAACCCGGACCCAAACCCCGTCAATCGAAGAGGAATTAAGTATGATGTCCCTGGAACTCCTGGTGTCCCTGGAACTCCTGGTGTCCCTGGAACTCCGAATGTCCCTGGAACTCCGAAAGAGGAATTAAGTATGGTGTCCCTGGAACTCCGGCCGGGTTGGCGTTCGCGCGGACCTGGCAGGGGCCAGCCGCTTGGACCATCACGGTTCCGGCGTTCGACGGGAACGGGAACCTGGTTGAGCTGCTGGACGTTAGCGATGGCGATCCCAACGCCGTGGCGTCGGTCGCCAGCTACCAGTACGATCCGTACGGGAACCTGCTGACCAGCGCCGGCGAGGCGGCGGAGGCGTTTCCGCTGCGGTTTTCGAGCAAGTACAGCGACGGTGAGACCGGGCTTGCGTACTTTGGGTATCGGTACTATGATTCGGGGATGGGGAGGTGGATGAATCGGGATCCGATTGGAGAAATAGGTGGAACCAATCTCTATGCGTACGTCGAGAACACACCGTTGGAGAAGATCGACTGGCTCGGAGCCCTGACGGATCTTGGTGTCTTCCGTGAACTATTCATGCACTGGTGGTTTCCGAATGGCAATGCGCTCTTTGCTCGAACAGGAGGGGAATGGGGTGAATATATGATGAGTCAGCCGAATGTTAAAAATGTAGCCTATACGGAGCTTCTACTTAAAGCCCGCGAGAAATGGGCCTTGTCCAGGGAGCATGCCTGTATTGATGGCGTCTTGGCAACACGCGAACGGACGGTAATCCTGGAGGAAATATCCGACTCATGGTACCCTTGGATTCGTTCATCCCTCAACGGTGTGAGCTATTACATTCGTGGACGCTACAGAGTCGATGCGTGTCTGGGAGTCACCTTCTATTCGATGGTCCATGAGGTGAACGATGTGGGTGATTTTCACCTCAGCAAATGGGACTTCATCCTCTTTCTCTCCATGTGGGTGGGGGAGGTCGCGGGCGAGTTTGGCAACGTCTCTGAATCGCTTCGGCAGTACCAGCCGTTCCCGATAAAGGTCTCTTGGGGAACAGAACCTATCTACTTTCCTGCTGACGAAGATGGCGGAATTTCGGGCGGATGCGGAGGGTGGCCCTTCGAACGATGTATAAAGACTATGAGATGCACGGGTGCCTGTGGCACGCGGACATGGAAGCAGAATAGCTGCAGATGATTTGGCGTTGTGGTAAGTAACGGATTCCGACGGCAATAAAGCGGAGATCGACCAATGGCCGTGAGGTTATTTCTGAAGGTGATGACAATCGCGGCGGTATGCGCCTTTTTTCTGCCTTTCACCGAGGTCTTCGTACCGGTGCCAGTATCCGTGAAGCACTTTCTGAAAGTGGAGGTGCTCTTCTTGGCGATCATGGGGCTCTCAGCCGCGTGGGGTATTGTGACTCTGATGGTCCTCAAAGGCGGACAACTCAGCGAATTCAGGCAAGGAATTGTGGTCCTGGCAGTGCTCCTGCTTGTGGGGCCGTCTGCTGGAAGAACGCTCCCGCCTTATCTACACATCTCGCAGACCCTGTCTGCGGTGTTATACTATGGACTGCTGTTGCTTGTTGTTGTGGCTGTGGCTGTGAACTACCGGCAGCGCCACAAGCAGGCTGTCGTTTCAGCGGTCACAAGAGATGATGAGAAATGCCAGTGACAGTTGTTGAGCCGCGAAGTAATTCGGCCGATATCATGTCTGAGTATCTTGTCATCTTGCTCCATCCACGCGATGGCGTGGGCCGATCCGAACGATGCGGTGGCGTTCGACCGGGCGACCGATCCGAACAACCCGCAGACCGGTGACGCGTACGGCGACTATTTCTACCGGCAGTTCCTGGCTGACAACTCGGCCAACGCCTTCTTCGATAGCATCGAGACGCTGGTCAACGGCCAGCCGGCGGGCGGGCAGGATGCCTACCTGGCTGCTACGCCCGAGGAGTTCACCTACGATGAGGATGGGAATTTGATCGAAGACGGGCGGTGGAGCTACCGCTACGACGGTGAGAATCGGCTGGTGGCGATGGAGGCGAGCGATCCGAACACGGCGGTCGGGCCGGCGCTGCGGCTGGCGTTCAGCTACGACTACCAGGGTCGGCGGACGGCCAAGGTGGTCTACGGGTGGAGCGGCAGCGCCTGGACACTGGCGGCGACGACGCGGTTTGCCTGGGACGGCTGGCTGATGGCGGCTGAGCTGGGACCGGATAACTCGCCGACCCGGACGTATGCCTGGGGGCTGGACCTCTCGGGCAGCCGCGAGGGTGCGGGCGGCATCGGCGGCTTGGCGTTTGCGCGGACCTGGCAAGGTCCGACGGCTTGGACGGTCGCCGTTCCGGCGTTCGACGGGAACGGGAATCTGGTCGAACTGCTGGATGTCACCGATGGCGATCCCAACGCCGTGGCGTCGGTCGCGGGCTACCAGTACGATCCGTACGGGAACCTGCTGACCAGCGCCGGCGAGGCGGCGGAGGCGTTTCCGCTGCGGTTTTCGAGCAAGTACACCGACGCCGAGACCGGCCTTGCGTACTTTGGGTATCGGTACTATAATTCGGGGATGGGAAGGTGGATCAATCGGGATCCGATTGAGGAGGAAGGAGGTATCAATATCTACTGCTTTGTGGCAAATAGCCCCCCCAATCTTTGTGATCCAGATGGCAGAGTAGCTCCTCTTGTCATTTTGGGTATCAAGGTGTTTTTCACCGGAAGTGCGGTAAACAATGGCATTCTAGCTATGTGCTATGGGTACTATTGCACTAGGTGTCTCTTAGACATGCAGAATATTGCCGATGGCGCAGCCCGTGCTTGGCCAGACGACCCCCCAAGGGTTCAGCGGTGGGTGTGGGATGCGATGGGTAATTGTGTTCCTTTGTGCTCGGCTGCTGGGAAAAGGACGATCCAAGCCGCGTTTTGGGTTGGCGGAAGGCTGGTAATTCTCCGAGGAATCATACGAACGCAATGAGGAACGAGCGCACACGTAGGACCTGTGTTGCAGTATCAGTCTTCGTTCTGGTTGGCGTCATAGTCTTGGTCTGGCCAGATCTGTTCCGCTATGGTGATGACAAGGAAGGCCGTCCCTCCGTTGCCTTCTACCTAGTGGTCCCTGTGTTTGGGGCGGGAGCAGTGTTCTTGGCAACCGCTCTCCTCGACTTATGCAGAATAGAAAGGTGGAGACTTCTCATTGCCGTGACTATTGCACTTGGAACACTGGAGGGACTTTTTCTTTTTCTGTTTCCTCGATACTTCATGGCGGGCGTTGTAGAAGGTGGGCTGAGGACGATCCTCGTAGTAGGGGCCATCGGCTATGGCCTCCTTTCGGTCGTACTACTTCTCGGCTTATCAATCTTCAGTTGCATACGAAGTTCTCGAAGCAGCGGATTACAGACAGCAAACAGAAATGGTGAAAAGGAATAGCCCCTGGCAGTCCGCAGAGTTCCGAAGGGAATTTCGGGGATACCATATAATGGCACTAATAGGCCTTTTTCCTGACCTTCGATCGCGGGACTTTGAGGAACGCGTCGCGTTTGGTTTTGGTGTCTGATCGGGCGGGGGCGATGCGGTTTGGGTGGCGGGGATTCTTGGCGGTGGCTGTCGATGACGCAATCCGCAGGCTTCTGCCTCGCCACGAACGGACCGGCCGGCCGGTGGGCGACGGGGCGTTCGTGACCCGTATCGAGCGGTGCCTTCATTGGACCGTAAGGAAGAAAGAGATGGTGGATGTGGGAACATCCACCCTACGCGATTCTGCGGGGATGACAGAAGGGGGGCTGGGATGGGTATCGGGCGGTGGGGCAACCACACGGGTTGCCCGTACGGATTGGGGACGGCGTTTTTGCGGCCGCAGCCACGTGAGCTTACGTCCGAGGGGTGCGATTTTCGCTTGACTCCCGATCGGCTTGGGCAATATATGATGGGCAGGGTTTGAGAGGGCGTGCGGCAGGTTATCCTATCGAGTTATCGAGTGGGCCGGATTTTGGCGTTCGCGGCAAGCATCCGGCGATGAAGGAGTGACGCGACGTGGAGGAACCCAGAGCAGGCCAACGGGAGTCGTGGGGGACGAAACTCGGGATCATCATGGCGGTGGCTGGCAGCGCGGTGGGGTTGGGGAATTTTCTGCGGTTTCCGGGCGAGGCGGCGGCCAACGGGGGCGGGGCGTTCATGATCCCGTACTTCGTCTGCATCATCCTGTTGGGGATACCGCTGATGTGGGTGGAGTGGGCGATCGGGCGTTAGGGGGCGGTTTCGGGCATGGGACGGCGCCGGGGATTTTTCACACGATGTGGCGGAAGAACCGCTTTATCAAGTATTTCGGGGTGATTGGGATTCTGGGGCCGATTCTCATTTATACGTATTACGTGTACATCGTATCGTGGCTGCTGGGTTTCGCGTTTTTTTCGGTCTCGGGGAGCGTGATGACGGCGGCGGAGTCGCAGGATAGCATCACGGCATTTCTGAACGGTTACCGTGGCATTTTGAGGAACGAGTGGTTCAGCGGGATCGGCTGGGCGTACCTGTTTCTGGTGGTCACGCTGGGACTGAACACGTGGATTCTCCTTCGTGGGATTCGGGGCGGCATCGAGCTGCTCTGCAAGATCGCGATGCCGGTCTTGCTGGTGCTTGGGGTGGTGTTGGTGGTGCGGGTATTGACGCTGGGCGCGCCGGACCCCGCTCAGCCGGCGTGGAACGTCGGGGGCGGCATGGGTTTTCTGTGGAATCCGGATTTCAGCGTGCTGGGGCGTTCGCAGGTCTGGCTGGCGGCGGCGGGACAGGTGTTCTTTTCACTATCGGTGGGGTTCGGGGTGATTCTGACGTATTCGAGCTATTTGAAGCGGGGCGATGACGTGGCCCTTTCGGGGCTGACCGCGGTGTCCACGAATACGTTCGCCGAGGTGATTCTGGGCGGCAGCATCGTGATTCCGGCTGCGTTCGCCTTTTTCGGTCCGATGGCGACGCAGCAGATCGCCCAGAGCGGGTTCGATCTGGCGGTGGTGACCATGCCGATGATTTTCGCGAAGATGCACTTCGGGCAGTTGTTCGCGGTTTTGTGGTTTACGCTGCTGTTCCTGGCCGGCATCACCTCATCGGTGTCGGTGGCCCAGCCGGCGGTTACGTTCCTGGAGGATGAACTGGACGTTGGGAAGGGCACGGCGGTGGCGATCTTCGCCACGGGGACCTTTATCCTGATTCAGTTGCCGGTGTTCCTGCTGAGCCACGGGGTTTTGGACGACATGGACTTTTTGGCGGCCAACTTCTTCGTGGTGGTCTTCGCCCTGATCGAGGTGGTGCTGTTCGCGTGGGTTTTCGGGATGAACCGGGCGTGGGAGGAGATTCATCACGGGGCGCAGCTGCGCATCCCTCGCGTTTACAAGTACATCATCAAGTTTGTGACGCCGAGTATTCTGATTGTGATCCTCGGCTGGTGGTTCTATGAGCGATGGCTTGACGTTCTGCTGCTGCGGAAGACACTGGAGGGGGGCGAGATCAGTCCGACGGACCGGCCGATCATTCTGGCTTCACGTTTGTTGATTTTGCTGATGATCTGGGGAATGATCGTGATGGTGAAGCTGGCCTGGCGACGGCGTCAGGCCGCTCCGGCGGTTTCGCAGGCGGGAGAGACACCGACGTAAAGCGTTGGCTGGGCTGGGTTTCGCGATCGGCCCGGCTATAAGGAGGATGTGGCGCGATGAGTCTCGGCGGTTTGCTGTTCTGTATGGTCTCCTGGGCCGTCATTCTGTTATTGATGGTATTTTGTTTTTATCGGGTTTTTCAGGGGGATGATCGCGCCGGGAGTGTCTGATTGGCCGGTCGTGGCAGCGGCGTGTGGCGGATGTACAGCGACAGTGGCGGCTGTGTGTTTTTCATTGACTTTGGTTAATGAAAAGCTATTCTTGGGTCTGTTTTCGGAAGGCGCATAGGGTCTTGGATTGATCTGGAGGTTTGGAGGCGCGCCTTTCGTAGACGGCGTTCCAAAGGGTGGAACTTGTTGGAGTGATTCTAGCATCGGGAGATTTCGCTCATGGGAAAGATACGCTTGGCTATTGTGGGAGTGGGCAACTGTTCGTCATCGCTGATTCAGGGCACGTTTTACTACCGTAACGGTCGCGACCTTTCGAACGCGGGGCTGCTGCATCCTCGGATCGGGCCTTATGCGATGGAGGATATCGAGGTGGTTGCGGCGTTCGACGTGGACTCCCGCAAGGTGGGCAAGGACGTTTCGGAGGCGATCTTCGCCCTGCCGAACTGCACGAAGGTTTTCTGCAGTGACGTCCCGAAACTCGGAGTGACGGTGCAGATGGGTCACGTTCTGGACGGGGTTCCGGCCCACATGGCTGAGTATCCGGAGACTCGTGCGTTCCGGGTGGCCGAGGGCAAGGGCGTGGACGTGGTGAAGGTGCTCAAGGAGGCGCGGGCGGACGTTCTGGTGAGCTATCTGCCGGTGGGATCGGAGGAGGCGACGCGGTTTTATGCCGAAGCGGCTTTGGAGGCTGGTTGCGGGATGGTGAACTGCGTGCCGGTGTTCATCGCGTCGGACCTGAAGTGGGGTAAGCGCTTTAAGGATCGCGGGTTACCGATCGTGGGCGACGATATCAAGAGTCAGTTCGGGGCGACGATCACGCATCGGGTGCTGACCAAGCTGTTTGAGGACCGCGGGGTGAAGCTGGAGCGGACGTACCAGCTTAACACGGCTGGCAACACGGACTTTTTGAACATGCTGAATCGCGACCGGCTCAAGAGCAAGCGGATTTCGAAGACCGAAGCGGTCCAATCGCAGCTTACCGAGCCCTTGGACCCGCAGAACATCCACATCGGGCCGAGCGACTTTATTCACTGGCAGGACGACAATAAGGTGTGCTTCATCCGGATGGAAGGGCGGCAGTTCGGGGATGTGCCGTTCAACCTGGAGCTGCGGCTGAGCGTGGAGGATTCGCCGAACAGCGCGGGTGTGGCGGTGGACGCGATCCGCTGCTGCAAGCTGGCGATGGACCGTGGGATCGGCGGTCCGCTGACGGCGATCAGCGCGTTCACGATGAAGCATCCGCCGCAGCAGTATGCGGACTGGCAGGCGCGGGAGCTGCTGGAGGGTTTCCTGTGCGAGAAGTGCGTTGCGGAGGTTCCGAGCCGGGTGGAGACGCTCAAGCCGTCGCCGGCTGCGTCGGCGAAGGTCTAGCGGGGCCGGTTTGGGGCGGAGGGTTATCGTTGCCAAGGCGGGCGGCGATCCGGTCCCAGTGACAGCTCACGTCAAAGCGTCGGAAGCTGCGGTTCCAGCAGTCGTTGCAATCGCGTAGTTCGGCTGCGATCTTGTAGAACCGCTCGGAGGCCATGATGTCCGGCAGCGACGCCTCGTAGAGGTTTCCCAGGTGGTGTTGCGGGTCGAGCTTGTCGGTGCACCAGGTGACCTGGCCTCGCTCATTGATGCATACTTTGGTGTAGCCGCTGGTGCATGGGGCTCGCAGGCGGCCATGGTACCAGGTGACGTAGGTGTCGCAGAAGCGCCGGTCGAGATCGCTGACGACCGGACTGCGATGGAGCAATTCGGAGAATTGGGGGAGTTTTTTGAGCATGATCTCCGCCGTCGGCAGGCCCTCGAACTGCTGCCACTCGCGGTAGATGATGGGCGCCAGGTAGAGGCCCAACTCGCGGCAGAGCGCCTCGACGTGTTCGAAGTCCTCCAATTCGGTGAACGGACCGATTACGATGGCGACGATGACGGTGGTTCCGGGGCGTTTGACCAGTCCGCGAAGCGTCCGCACCACGCGGTCATAGCCGTCCACGCCGCGGATACGCTGGTAGGCGCGCGGTCCGCCGTCGAGCGACACGCTGAACTTGACGATCCCGTGCTGGTCGCAGGACTTCCAGATCTGTTCGGGGAGGAGGCCGTTGGTCAGGACGAGAATGTCGTCCTTGACGCGGATTCGCTGAAAGAGGGTTTGCCACTGGGGATGGCAGTAGGTCTCGCCGCCGGCAATGTAGTGGTTGGTTCGCGGGTAGGCATTGATGGTATCGGCGACCCGATCGATATCGAGGTGGACCTGAGGACTGCGCCAGTAGCCGCAGATATTGCAGCGGGAATTGCAGGCTGAGGTGATGATCCAAGAGATGGTGTTCAACTCTCGCCGGCTCAGCGTCAGGGCATAGTCCAGCAGGTCTCCCCGCACGATTCCGGGCCGGCCCGGGTCGAGGCCGAGCCGTCTGAGGCAGCCTTCGTAGGTGGGAAAGGTGAAGACGATGATGTCGGCGTTTTCGAGGACCGATCGGGTCGGCGGCTGGACCCGCAGCGTACCTCGGGTCATTCTGCCCTTGCCCGGCTGATCGTCCAGGATGGCTGAGACCTTTGCGGCGTTTCCGGTTTCGTGGACAAAGCTCCAGACCTTGGGAAAGATGTTGCCGACCCCGTAGATGACGATGGACTGGGCCTGATCCATGGCTTGACGGGTCTGGTCGATGAGTTCGGCGAAAGGTACGGAACCGGAGCAGTCTGAGTGTGGGTTCATGATAACCGAGATATCGACAGGGGTGAAACGGCCACTTGAGGGCAAGGCGTGGAGGCCCGATAAAAAAGGCGTTTTTGATGTTCCGACGCAGGTTTTGGCAGGCTTCGAGGCGATCTTTTCTCACCGGGTGGCCTCTGGTCGGCCGATAGGTGGTTATAGGACGTGGCCAGCGGGCGGACGGCACCCGTGGGCATCACGGTGAGTGGAGAACGATAAGTGACGCAGTCATTTCAGGCGAACTTCCGCAAGAACCTGGCCGTTCTGGGGCGGAGGCACGGGACGGTGCTTGCCAAGGCGGTGGCGGATGCCGCCGGCGGGTTTAAGATGAGGGTGGACCCCGGCCACAATCCGCCGGTGGTGGCGCTGGAGCTTGACGGTGAGGAGATGATCCTGAACGACGGACCGTATGAGGAAATGGTTCGGCGAACGCTTAGGGAGCTGGAAGGGTCGCTCCGGTTGGGATCGGCGATCCTCTTCAATGGTCTGGGGAACGGTTTGTATCTGGACATCGTCTTTGAGAATCAGCCCGCGCTTCTGCTGGGCATGCTGAATCCGCTGTACGTTCTGGAACAGCGGCTTGAGGTGCTGGTGGCCAATCTGTTCCTTCGCGACTGGCGGCGTCTGATCGAGGCGGAGAACGTTTACTTCTTCGCGGGGCCCAACTGCCTGGACCAGTTTGCGGAGTTTCTGCGGCAGCGATCGAGCAAACTCCTTCCGGTGCATATGGTCCGGTCGTCGACGCCGACACAGGGGGATGTCACGGCTGTAGTCGAAGGGTTGGGGCAGGAGCGCAAGGACCGCTACGAGAAGCTGGTGCAGCAGATCGGGCAGTACTACAGCCGCATTCCGCCGCAACGGTACGCCCAGCTCTTCGGCGCCCACCCGCCGCGTCGGCCGCGGGTGTATCTGATTACCACGATCTTTTCAACCGTGCTGCAGTATTCGACGCGCGACGCGGCCGACGCATTTGAGCAGTTGGGATGGGAGACGTTCATCGACATCGAAGAGGACCGGACGGACCGAAGCACGGGAAGCACTCTTGCCGAGAAGGTGTGGGACTTCAAGCCGGACCTGGTGTTCCAGATCGACCACGTGCGGCGTGAGTGGCCCAAGGGGGTTTTTCCGGCGTCGCTTCCGTATATCACGTGGATTCAGGACCGCATGCCGGACCTCTACTGCCACGGGGCCGGTCGGCGGCTCGGCCTGACGGACCTGATTTTCACGATCAGCCCGATCTGCGACCTGACGTTGAACTATGACTATCCCGAGAAGCAGGCGTTCTATTTCCCGATGGTGGCGAATCGCCGTCGGCTTGCGGGCGCGGCGGGCAGCGATCCGGCGCGGCAGATCGTTTTCGTTTCGCACGCCAGCCAGACGACGGATCAGCTCTTCGCGGAATTCGACGCGATGTTCGGCAAGACGTTGGGAGAAGAGGATCACCCCGTAGTCCGCGGCGCGATCGCCGAACTGGTCGAGGACATGAGACGTCGGTTCGCCGAGGGCGAGTTTGTTTTGATCAAGCTGCAGTGGGAACAGCGGCTGGTCGACGCCCTGCGGTCTCGCGGCATCGACCTGGACATGGTCCCGCAACTGCGGCCGACGATCGGCGACTTTGTGTTTACCAAGTTCGGGAACGGGATATACCGGCATCAGATTCTCGAGTGGGCGGCTGAGAGCGGCTACCCGCTGAAGCTGTACGGCCGGGGATGGGAGCGGCATCCGACGCTTGGCCGTTACGCGTGCGGTGTGATCGAGAACGGACCGCCTCTGGCGGAACTTTACCGCAACAGTGCGGTTGCGTTGCAGGCGGTAATCACCGGCAACGGCCACCCGCGTCTTTTCGAAGGGGTCGCCGCGGGGGGGTTTTTCCTTTTTCCGAGGCATCCGAACGACGATTCGGCGGTTGTGATGGGGGACATGCTGGAGTGGTTTGGCCGGCAGAGCGGACGGCGATTTGACGATGTTCTTGCGTCGAGCGAGTTGGACGAGGTGCAGCGGCTGGCGTTGAGCCACCTTCGCGGGACCGTGTTTCGGGCGTTCGATCGGGTGGACGACGACATCATCCGGGCGGCTGGGATTCTGACGCAGACCGGCCATTGGCTTAGCGCGTTCCTCGGCGAGTCGATACGCGAGGTCTACTACACGACGCGTGAGCAATTTCACGAACGTCTTGCCTGGTTCTTTGAGCATCCCGAGGATCGGGCGAGGATCCTGGCCCAGATGCAGGAACACCTGGCGCGGTGGGATCTGCCGATGGTTCTGGGGGCGAGGCTGCGGGAGATATCAGGGTACCTCAGTCAACTGCCGCCGCTGGACAGCGGTCCTGTCGGTTCCTCGCCTGGTGGAGATAGAGATCAAAGCGACGGTTTGTCGCACACCAGCAGTCGTTGCAGTGGTGGAGCTTGCGGGCAATCTCGTAGAACCGCTCGGACCGGACCAGATCGGTGATGGGTGCGTCGGCCAGGTTGCCGATCCGGAAGGCCGGGAGTTTTTTCTGGCCGCACCAGTAGAGGTCCGCGTATTGGTCGACGTATGGGGTGGTGAACCCGGCTGTGCACGTGAGCTTCAATCGTCGGCGGAATCCGTCGGCGTAGATTCCATGTACGTGCCGGTCCAGTTCGGAGATGACGGGGCTGTTGCGGATCAACTCATCGAAGCGATGCAGTTCCTCGTCGTTCCACGCGGCTTCGGGCAGGCGCGGGTCGGTCTGGTGGTAGCGGGCCACGGCGAAGTAGAGGCCCAGTTCGCCGCAGATCTGTTCGACGGTCTTGAAGTCCTGGGCCGTCTTGTCCGGCGTGATGACGAAGGTGACGTTCACGATCGTCCCCGGCCGCTGTTTGAGGCCGCGCAGGGTCGTCATGACCTTGTCGAAGCCGTCGACGCCTCGGACGCGGCGGTAGGTTTCCGGACCTCCGTCGAGCGAGGCGGCGAAGCGGGTGATTCCGTACTCGTCGCAGGCCTGGAAGGCGCGGTCGGGCAACAGGCCGTTGGTGAAGAGCAGCATGTTGTCCTTGTTGCGGATACGGCTCAGGATGCTTCGCCACTGCGGATGGCAGAAGAACTCGCCGCCGGAGAGGGTGTGGGTGGTTTCGGGGAGGGCGTTGACCGTCTCGACGATCAGATCGGCGTCGAGGTGGACGACGTCCGAGTTCCAGTAGGCGCAGAAGACGCAGCGGGAATTGCAGGCGCTGGTGGTGACCCAGTTGACGCGGGTCAGTTTGTGCTCGCAGACGGCCAGGGCGTAGTCGAGCATGTAGCCTTCGACGACGGCCACGGCGTCTCGTTCGATTCCGAGTTTGGCGAACACGTCGTCGCCGGGCGGGAACGCGAAGATGACGGCCTCGGCTGAGGTCAGGTCCTCGGGCTTGGGCGGACGGGAGGCGATCCCGTCGATGACGACGTCCCACTTGGCTGGGCTGTCATCGAGGATGGCTTTGATTCGGTCGCCGCCGCCGCAGGACTTGACGAATCGGATGAGCTTGGGCACGACGTAGCCGCAGCCGTAGATGACGATCGGACCGGTTCCAGAGCACGCCTCGCGAATATCGGTGATGATCCTGCCCAGTTCGTTCCGCAGGGCCTCGACGCTGCTGCGATTCATCGATTTCCCTCTTGTTTGATCCTGAAGTGGCCGATCGTATACATATCATGTTATTCGGACGTACGGCGGTTTTGCTTTACTGTTGACGGCAGGAATTCTCCAAGGGTGACAATAAAAGATAAGTACAGGTACTCGGAGCGGGACAAATTCGTTTCCCTTCTGGCCAAACAGGATTTCCACGAGGTCATGGCGGCGGTCAAGGGGGAGGCGTTTCGAGAGTATCGCCGGCAGTGGGATTGTGCCGGGCGGTTTGAGCTGGAGACGCCGGTTCCGCTGCACTGTGATTTCGAGTTCAGCACCGGGTGCAATCTGCGATGTTCGATGTGCCCGCACGGGATGCCCCGGCAGGCCCGGCCGGCGGGTTTCGATCGGGTTTCGGGGCGGTTTCCGTTTGAGTTGTTTCGCAAGGTGATCGACGAGGGTGTGCCGCTGGGGCTGCGGGCGATTGACTTGAGCTACTACAACGAGCCGCTATTGCGAGACGACCTTCCCGAGTTCATCGAGTACGCGGGGTCGCACGGCATTCTGGACATTCTGTGCAGCACCAATGCGCAACTGCTGGATGCGGAATGGACCGAACGGCTGTTGGATACGCCATTGACGCGGCTGAAGGTGTCGCTGGACGCGGACAGCTCTGAGACGTACGCGGCGATCCGGTCCGGCGGCGACTTTGGGGCGGCGGTGGGCAACCTGGAGCGTTTTATCCGGCGCAAGGCTGAGCGCGGGCAGGTGTTGCCGATCACGCGGGTCAGCTTCGTCAAGACGCGTCTAAACGAGCACGAGTTGGATGGGTTTCTGGCCCGATGGACGGGATTGGCTGACTACGTGTGCGTCCAGGAACTGATCGAGTTTGACGAGATGAAGGTCGATCTGACTCCGGCCAGCCGGATCGTCAATCGCGATTTTCGGTGTCACCATCCGTGGCATCAACTGACGTTCCGCGTGGACGGCCAGGCGCTGCCGTGCTGCACCATATGGGGCCAGCAGATTCCCGTCGGCAACGTCGCTGAGCAGTCGCTCGCGGAGATCTGGACCGGCCCGGCGATGAAGGCTTTGCGCCGGCTCCATCGCGAAGGCCGCTACCAGGAGAACCCGGTCTGTCTCAAGTGCGCCAAGAGCAGCGTGGCGGGTCAGGGCGATTAGCCCGGAGGCAGCCGGAGTCTCGTTCTCTGGACCTCAGTATGATCCGAGTTTTTTGGCGAGTGCGACGATGTGTCGGAAGTCTTCGAGGCTGACGCTTGAGGGCACGGAGTGGTCGGATGAGAAGACGTAGCCGCCGTTTTCCTTCATGACCGGCAGGACGCGTTCCATCTCGGCTTTGATCTGGTCGGGATGGTCCCAGAGTACGGCGTTGATGCCGCCGTGCAGGACCAGGTCTTGGCCGTAGGTCTTCTTGAGGTGGACCGGGTCCATTCCCGCTTTGACCTCGAGCGGATTGAGGGCGTCCAGGCCGATCCCGATCAGCTCCGGCACGAACGGGTTGATGTTGCCGCAGGAGTGGAGGTGGGTCTTGACGCCTTTGGCGTGGGCCCATTCGATGGCCCGCTGGTGGTAGGGCTTGACCATTTCGCGGTAGGCGGCCAGCGAGAAGAACTGGGTGCCCTTGTATCCCATGTCGTCGGGCCAGGAGACGGAGTCGAATTCGTATCCGGCGTCCCAGATCATGTCGAGCAGGGCCAGGTGCGTTTCGAGCTCGTGCGAGAAGATGTCGCGGCACCAGTCGGGGTCTTCCATCATGGCGAACAGCAGGCGCTCGGTGCCGACGATCCAGGAGTGGGTCACGTCGAAGCCGAACCAGAGGCCCGCGCTGATCCAACGTCCGGCTTTGCGCCATTTCGGGTAGTTTTCGCGCAGGTGCTGCCAGTCGATGCGGTCTTTGGAGGGGCGCATGCGGTCCTTGGCCTGCCGCCAGCTCTGGCGGTCGACGATGGTGAAGTCGATGAACTCGGGGGTGGAGGCGGCGTGTTTCCAGCTTTTGAGCGTGGCGCCCCAGGCGGTGGTGTAGATGACGTACTCGTCGGTCTCTTCGAGGGTTTTGGCCTCGTAGCGGGGCGAGTTGTCGGCGCCGATATAGGCGGTGGCGTCGAGGCCGAAGAAGTCGACGTAGTCCACATCGGCCGGCATGCCTTCGCGGTGCCAGCGCTCGATGGTGGAACTCCAGGGCGAGTCGATGATGGGGATGCGGTCGGCTTGGCGATGTTCGAACATGCGGGTGAATCGTTCGTGAGATGTCATGGCGGCCATGTTGTTTCTCCGTTTGTGTGCGGTGGTATTGGTTTGCCTTGGATCGTCCGGCTATCGCGTGTCGTTCAGCGTCCACCGCCAATCGCCGTCAATACGGGTTTGACGGCATCAGTTCCCATACTTTGACCGAGGCGGCGTGGGCCTGGCCGCCGCGGGCGAAGAGTTTGACGCCTCGGCCGTTGAGGGTCGGATAGACGGCGCGGGCGACGGCTTGGCGGTCGTTGGCGTAGACTTCGACGATCGAGCGGTCGACGAAGACCCGCAGGGTCAGCGTTTCGCCGGGGCTGAGGGTGAAGGGCCCGCCTTCGACGGTTTTGCGTCCGAAGTCGAGTCCGGAGCGGGTGGTGTCGCAGAGGAGCTTGCCTTCGGCGGCGTCGTAGTAGAGGGCGGTTTCCTCGCGGCCGTCGTCCGAGCAGCAGACCTTGACGCCGCACTGGGCGGCTTGGCCCGGCGTGAGCGTGATTTCCAGTTCCATGAGCTCCTTGCCGAGGCCCTTGAGTTCGATTTCCCGGTCGGCTGGGATGGTGACGTTGCGGCGGGTCTTGGCCTTTTGCCGGAGTGTTTTGAGTTCGGCGACCGGGGCCATGCGGAGGGTTCCGTCGTGGCCGAGCCAGAGGGTTCGCGGCAGGCCGTACATGCCGTTCCAGCCGCTGGCCCGCCAGAGGGGTTCGGGCCGGTCGTCGAAGATCCACGCCCACATGATCTGTCGTCCGCGGTCGTCGACGAGGGCTTCCGGGGCGAAGTAGGCATTGTCGACCCAGGTCATGCGGCCGTGAGTCTCGGGGAGGAACTTGTCGTTGGCGGTGTCGTAGCGGCCGATGTAGTACTGGCAGCCCTTGTTGTGCGAGATGAAGAGCAGCAGGTGCTTGCCGCTTGGCTCACCGCCGTCGGGGCCGGCGGGCAGCGGCAGGAAGACAGGGCACATGTCGTCTTCGCTGCGGTCGGTCCAGTCGCGGCGGGATTCGTAGAAGGGGTGGAGGTATTCCCATTTCTCGAGATCGTCGGAGACGAAGAGGTACAGGCGGTCGCCCTGGTGTTCGGGCGGCGAGTCGTCGGCGCGGCCGTACTTGTTTAGGACCAGGAGGTTGCCGGTCAGCATGTAGTAGCGGCCGTCCTTGATCCAGATTTGCGACGGGTCGGCTGATCCGTAGACCAGCGGCCGGCCGTTGCGGTCGGTGGTTTCGGTCAGGCCCATTTCGGTGGATTGGATGACGGGGTTGGCTGGGCTCTTGGTCCAGCGGTCGTAGTGCTCGTCGTCGCTGAAGGCCAGGCAGATGCCGCGCTGGGCCCAGAGGCCCCAGTAGGAGAGGACGGCTCGGCCGTCGCGGTCGACGAAGCCGCCGCCGCTGAAGCAGCCTTCGTCGCCCTCGCCGGGCGCGATCGCGTAGGGGTGATGCCGCCAGTGCAGCAGGTCCTTGCTCGACGCGTGGCCCCAGACGTAGCCGAGGTCGGCGTGGCTGTAGAGGTACATCAGGTGGTAGCGGCCGTTGGCGTAGAAGGCTCCGTTCGGGTCGCCGGGCCGGCCGTCGTCCTCGGGAAACGTGAAGTGGAAGCCCGGGCGGTGCGGGTCGGCCAGCAGCCGCCGGCGGAATTCGCGGGTGGCATGGATCACCGCATTGGTCACCGGCTGATCGGCCCGGTAGGTTTCGGACTGCTGGTTCGTCGCTTCGCTGGCCATCGGATGCTCCGTTTGTTCGAATGCCGTCGCTGAGGCGGTGCGATCGGGCAGTCCGCCTCAAGCCGCTGATCGCCCGGTCCCCAGCGGACCGGAACGCGCCGCATCCTATACGCGGGTTTGGGAGGCTTCAAGGGGATTTATTTGGTGGGTGGAAATGGGGTTCCGCCGCCCCCGGCGGAGTCTTCTCCCCTTTTGAAGATGATAACCTGATGAGGGGTGCGTCGCCTCGATGCACCCTTTCGCTACTAAGGTGCCATTCTCGATGTGGCATCCGCGGGGGGGTGTTCTTCATCATACGATCTGTTGGGTCCGTACGAATGCCAGAAGTAGACGCGGCGTCCGTCCGAAGCCGACAGGAATTCCCCGTCATTGTCGTAGTACACTTCGGCGGCTTCCGGCAGATCGATATTTGGGAAGGCGGCTTTGAGGTGGACCAACGGCAGCTCCTCCACGCGGGTCTTCAATCGCCGGTGTTGGCGGATCAGAGCCATCAGGTCGGTCCGGCTGGAGATGACGCCGGCGTAGACCGATCCGTCGTTGAAGGTGTCGTGGATGCGGAGAACCTCCAGCGAGGCGGCCTCGACGGCGGCATCGCCGAGTATCGGCTTTAACCGGCGATCCGGCAGTGCGGAACGCACCGCCAGCGCGATCAGGACGGCGGACACCGCGAGCATCGCGACCCACGATATACGCAGACCAACCCACCGCGAGACCAGCAGGAACAATCCCGCGTAACCGACGGCCACCGGCAACGTGAAAACCAAGCCGATTATGAACCACCCGCTGGTCCGGAACGGGAAGAACCGCGTCTGCGGCGCGTAGTCGATTGACGCCATGCCAAACCATGCCGCGACCAGCAGGAGTGCTGCGCCGCTTGCAAGGAAACACGCTGTCGTTGCCCTATGTTGAGGTTCTGTTCTGGAATTGACCCTATATAGCGTGAAAAGAGCCATTGATCGCCCCTGAAACCTGCCGCAGGGCAAAAGAACGCGGCTAACCTCCGCCTCGTGGATTCATCCGCTCTATGCATTCCTCAAGTGAAATAGTACACCGCTGCATTGTACCTCCTTGGCGCGCGAGCCATCGCTCTAGCGCAAGGAGTTGTGAACACCGCAAGTCCGGTCGCTGAACACGTCGCAATACTACTCGCGCATGCACTACGTAAGGACTCATGGTCTCGCGCAAGCTCTCAATTGTAGACCGAAGCTGGCTCGCCGCCTTCTTCAAGTCGCTACCCTTAAGCTCGACAAAGCACACGGTGCCAAAGGAAGGGACACATAAGGCGAAATCGCAGACTTCACCTCGCGTGAGCATGCATCCATCGACACGGTATCGCAATACCCTGCGACCCTGAGGGTTTCGAGCGCGATATCGGCACCCTAGTTCTTCAAAGCAGGCGACAGTCCGTGCATCGTCGCTTAGCAGGCCATTTGTTCCTAGCCGAGTTTTCATCGCCGCGATCCGCTAGTCTCCAGTTGCAGGAGTGCATCCATGTCTCGATTGAGCAGATCGGAAGCACTGTCGATGAGCTCACATCGAAGGGCGGGCGTGTCTGTAGATAGTAGATTTTCTGTCGTGCCATCCGCTACAAAGTAGCCATTCACCTGTGACGGGTCTAGCCAGACACCCTCCGGGATCACCCTACTTACATCATCAGGTTTAACGTGTTGTGCAAGATCATGTGCGTACATCATATTATTGATGCAAGTGAGGGCGTAGGGGGAATGCGTTGTAAGCACGAAGTCACATTTGATTGCGTTGAAGACGAAGACAATGTATTCAAGCAGGTCCTTCTGTGCAATGGGGTAGAGGTGTGCCTCTGGCTCTTCGATCACGACAAGAGAGCGTGATCGCTCAAGTACGAGAAGGAACAACAAGAGGAGTATCCATACCGATTCCTGTTGCCCAGACGAAGCATAGTTGATCTTGGTGAAGATGTCGTCTGAGACGTAAAGCTTGCCCCCCTCTTTGTCGTGGCGATACTCGCCCTTGAGTACTCGCTTAACAAATGATTGTGCTCTTCTGACAGCAGAGAACCAAACGGACGCGGTTGATAGGGCCTGGCGGTCACGTACTATCTCGTCTAATGACTTGTCAAAGAATGCCTTCGTAGCGTTCACCGTCTCGGTAAACTGGCGCATCGGGAAGTCCAGGAGGTGTGGGTGGACATACTGCATCTGATCGGAGAGAGTGGACAGAATGCTACGCCCAGAGGGGATAAACACAAGCTCATTCTGGTACCCAAAAATGGCATTGCATTCCTTGCGCACGCGGTCAAGAATAGCTGCTCTCTGCTGGTCTACCGCAAGTTTCTTAACGGCGGATAGGAACGTCGGTTGTGTCCTTTGCGGACGAAGCTGCCCTTCCACACTGCTAATCAGCTCTAATATGCGTTGCCACGCCTCGTGAGAAAAAAAAGGAGATACGTAACGATGGTGCTGTCTGTCAAGCGTTACGCGTAGTTCACATCCATTTCCATAGTTGTAGGTCACATTCACATCGTGGCTAAGCTTCCCAGGGCCGAAAAACTCGACGAAGCGATTGCGCAGGCGCTTTTTGAGAGCGTAGTCTGGTCGGTTAGCCTCCGCGTTTTGTGCACGCTCCATTACAAAAGCCGTCACCTCATCACGGACGTGGAGACTGTAGTGGATGAGCTTCGCGATCGTGCTCTTGCCTGATGACTGCGGCCCAATCAGCACGAGGAATCGACTCATATCAACCGATGCGTCACGAATCGGTCCGAAATTGTGGATTGTCAACCTATGCATTGAATCACTTCCGTCTTGCGTCGAGTAGCGATCACGTCCGGCCGGTGGGGTGTTGACTTTGTCTTCCATTCGTGGTCACTCTGGGTTATGTGCCAGAGACATCTCCTGCAACGCACAGCCCTGCAGCTTGCCGACCACCTGTGCTGACAACCACGTGCGCTGACATGGAGAGCTTGGGCCTAAGGTGAACACCACTGGGCTGTGCTGCGGTTGGCTGCTCTTGACGCATAACTGCAAATTCTCCGCACTCCCCATGCTTCCTGTGAGGCACGGAAACGCCACTTCATTACAACAACTGCATCATATTCGATTGCACTGTCGATAGCAAGTGGCATTTCAACGCCCACGTCGGACTGTGCCGCTATTCGCGTTCAAGCAGGAGGACGTATTCTTGGTTTCCGCCTCGGCCGGGGAGGGGGGTTTGGGCTTGGTCTTGGAGGGTGAGGTTCCAGGTGGGGATTTGGGTGGAGAGATCGTGGGCGATGGTTTGGGCTTGGTCGGGGGTCAACTTGCCGTCGCGGAGGAGGTTTTTGGGGGCTTCGTACTGGGGTTTGAGGAGTGAGAGGATTCGGCCGTCGGGTTTGATGAGTTGGGCGGCTTTGGGCAGGCTCAGCCGCTGAGGGGTCCAGGCGAGGTCGATGGTCACCAGGTCGCAGAGTTCCGGCAGTCGGACGTGCAGGGCGCTGGTCCGTTCCATCACCACGACGCGTTCGTCCTTGCGGAGCTTGTAGTCGAGGACGCCGTAGCCGGTATCGACGGCGTAGACGCGGGCGGCTCCGCGCTGGAGGAGGCAGTCGGTGAAGCCGCCGACGTTGGCCCCCAGATCGGCACAGACCATGCCGGCTGGGCTGAGGTTGAAGCGGTCGAGTGCCCAGGCGAGCTTGGCTCCGCCGCGTGAGACGAACTTGCCCAGGCTTTGTTCATCGAAGGTCATTGTGGGGCCTCTTGGCTTTTCGGGCTTTTTGCCGGTTCAGGGCATGAGGTCTTTATTAGAAGTAGTAGTGCATTGCGTCGTCCACGAATCATATCGCAGATCATTCATTGCTGGGAGAGTAGCGGAAATCATTAATAAAGCCAATACATTGGCTTTGTTAATGATTATGCCCTGAACCGGCAAAAAGCCCGAAACTCAGCGGTTCGCGGCCTTCTTCTGCACCAATAAAAAATGCCTGTCGAAACGACAGGCATTGGGATATCGACTTATCAAGCGCTCAGCGGTCAGGCGGTCTGAGCGGCTTTGAGGGCCTGGAAGCGCTTGGCCAGCCGAGCCTTGCGGCGGGCGGCGGTGTTGGCGTGGATGGTGCCCTTGGCTGCGACCTGGTCGAGGGTCTTGTAGACCCGCTTGAGCTCTTCGCCGGCGGCGTCGACTTCGCGCTGCTGGATGAGCTTGAGGTACTTCTTGACTTCGGTCTTGAGGGCGCTGGTTCTCACCTGGTTGCGCATCCGCCGCGTTTCGTTCTGCCGAATTCGTTTCTTGGCCGAGATTGAATGTGCCACGTAAACTCGCTCCTACAATCCGCTTATGGATGTCTCTTCTTTTGTACTATGGTCGAAAACCAATATTATATCATGCGCTTTGCCCGTGTCTATAGTTTATTCGCAGGAAAGCGTGGCGATCAGAGCTTTTCGACGACGACCTTGAGCCAGGCCTGGTAGTGGCGCTTCAGGAGGTGGACGGGCTCCCAGAAGCCGTCCAGGACGAACGCTAACTTCTTGTCGGGTGGGACTTTGCGCGAGCCTCGGAGGCGGATCTGGATCCATCGGGAGAGCATCAGGGAGCTGAGGATGGGCCAGTGGGGGGGGATGGGGCGGACGGATTTGTAGCCGGAAAGGAAGCTGACGGTGCGGTCGGTGTCGATCAGCCACGGCTGGGTGAGGGAGCGGATATCGTCGGGGTCGAAGGGGTGGCGGTGGCGGGTGGCAAAGAACATCAGGGCGTCGCCGAGGTCGCGGAGGGTCGCGCCGCGGGCGGCGTAGTCGTAGTCGAGGACGGCGCTGACCTGTTTGCCTTCGAAGAGCAGGTTGCCCGGGTGGAAGTCACCGTGGATGATGGATTGTTCGAGGCCCTGATCGGTGCCTTCGAGGCCCAGGGCTACATCGTCGAGTTCGTTTGCCAGCGCGGCGAGCTGCTGTTTCTGGTCGGGTTTGGCGGGCAGGGCGGTGAGCTCGGTCAGCAGGGGTTTGAGGATCGTGACGTGGTCTTCGCGGATGAAATCGCGTTTGCCGGCGTGGTCGAACTCGAAGCCGAGTTGGTGGAAGCGGGCCAGGATGGCTCCAGCGGCGTTTAACTGCTTGAGGTCCGGGCTCGGCTGCATCTTGCCGGGCAGTTCGGCTGACATTTCGTAGACGCCGTCGTCGAGTTGCAGCCAGGTTCGGCCGTCGGCGGCGGGCACGGGCGCGGGAGCGGGAAGATCGCGCTGGGCCAGGAATGACCGCAGGGCGTGGTCGTATTCGATCCAGGGGGTTTTGACCATGTCGGTTGGCCGTCGGCGCAGGATGTAGCGTGTGCCGGCGGTTTCGACCCGCACCTTGGGGCTGGCGGTGCCGCCGATGGGGCTCAGCTTCGCGCCTTTGGGCAGATCGTAATGTTTGAGAACTTTGTTCCAATCCATTGTCATGGTTGCTCGTCTTGGTTCAGGTCGGTCGTTCGTTCTGCGGCCATCGGGGAAACTGGAAGTTGCGGACGCCGAACTCCTCCTTGAGGGCTGGGTTGTAGCGGAACGGGCGGACCGGCAGTCGGCTGTTTTCCAGGAACGGCTGGCCGGGCAGGGCCTGGTAGTGGGCCACGAGGTTGTCGTAGAACTGCCGGCACAGTTCCGGGCGGCGATCGGCCTGGTCGTCGATTTCATCGCGCGAGGCGGCGATATCGAAGAGCTGCTGGCGGCCGCCGTTGACGCAGTAGATGTACTTCCAGCGGTCCTGCCGCCACATGAACTTGAGGGTCACGGTTCGCGTTGAGGCCCTCGATACGGGGCTTCGCGTGGAGGTTTGGGCGTGTTCCAGGTGGCCGAACTCGCCGACGACGGAGTCGCGGCTGGCGGCGGCGGGATCGGCGGCGGCGGGCAGAAGGTTGACGCCGTAGACGCCGTCTGGCGTTTCGACGCCGGCGGCGTGAAGGACGGTGGTGAACACGTCCTGCAGGACGGCCAGGTGTTCTCGCTGTTGGTTCCGCGGCAGGGTTTTGGGCCAGGCGACGATCAGCGGCACGCGGGCGGCGGCTTCGAAGTAGGAGCGTTTGCCGTACTGGTAGTGGTCGCCGAGGAGTTCGCCGTGATCGGAGGTGAAGACGATCAGGGTGTTGTCGCGTTGGCCGGTCTGGTCGAGGGCGTCGAGGATGTGGCCGAATTCGGCGTCGATGTGCGAGACGAGGCCGTAGTAGCGGCTGCGGATGGTTTTGGCTTTGTCGTCCGCGGTGAGTTCTCGCCACTTGCCGTGCGTCTGGGTGAGCAGAAACACGTCTTTGGGGTCGCGGTCGGCGTCGCAGCGGACGGGCGTCGGGATGTCGCGCGGGTCGTACAGGCGTTCGAATCCCCACGGCGGATCGAACGGCGGATGCGGCTTGAGGAAACCGGTCATGCAGAAGAACGGCGTGTCGGTGCCGGCGGCCTGGCGGATGTAGGCGGCGGTCCGTCGGGCGGTCCAGGCGGTGGTCGTGTGCTGGGCGGGCAGGACGGAGATCTGCGGTTCGTAGTAGGTTTCGTGGCGCTGGCCGTGCGGTTCGAGCACGTGGCCCAGGCCGTTGTCACGCAAGTAGATCAGGTAGTCGTCCTGGTCGCGGTTTTCGGGGATTTCCTCGCTGAGTTCCATGTGGGCAAAGCCGTGCGGCTGGCGCGGCGGGTGGAAGTGCATCTTGCCGATGGCGGCGGTGGCGTAGCCGGCGCGGCTGAGGAGTTCGGCGAGCATGGGGAATCGGCCGATCGGTTCGTTGGCGTTACCCAGCAGGTCAAGCTGATGGCTGTGGCGGCCGGTGAGCAGGTTCTGGCGGGCGGGCACGCAGACCGGGGTTTGGGAATAGGCGTTGGTGAAGGTCACACCGGTTTCAGCGAGGCGGTCGATGTTGGGCGTGCGGACGATCGGATGGCCGTAACAGCCGAGGACGTCGGCGCGGAGCTGGTCGCACATGACCACCAGTACGTTCGGCCGATCCCTCATCGAGTCGCATTCCTTTGCCACTTTGAGGCTGGGCTTCCCACACAGACGGGACCAATCCCTACGAATACGGGACGAGTGTAATGCGGGGCGGGACGGGCGTCAATAGCGGGTATGGCGGCCCGGGCGGAGGCGGTTGGTGGGCGGGTTGACCCTGGCGGCGGGAGTTGTTAGGATGAGTTATTGGGGTGCAGTGGTGTTGATGGACGGCGGGTATGGCTGGGCGCGCCAGGCGTCCCATGTTGGGAGACAGCCAAATGCGTGGTGGAAAATGGGCCTGGATGTGCGTCGTTGGGGCGGTTCTGGCGGGGTTGTGGGTGCAGGCGGCGGCGGTGGAGCTGAGGGTAGCCGACTCAGCCGGGCAGGCGGGTGAGCAGATCATCGTTGAGGTCGAGGCGGATGACGCTGCGGATATGCTGTCGGCGGACCTGACGATCGGGTGGGACTGGGCTGTGCTTTCACCGACATCGGTGGAGGCGGGCGGGCTGACGTCGGAGTTTCTGGTGGCTTCGGTTGCCGGGCGGTCGAGCCTGAACGTGGCCATGGCGGCTGATCAGCCGGCGAGCGGCGGCAGCGGGGCGATCCTTCGGATCGGATTTGAGATCGCGGCGGACGCCGCGGACCAGGTCTGCGAGATCAGCATTGCCAAGGCGACGGTATATGGCTCGGACGGCGCGGCCGAGACGGCCACGGTAGCAGCGGGCTTGGTGACGATCGGCGATCCCAACGAAGCTGATCCCAACGATCCGGATCCCAATGCCATCGATCCGAATGAGACGGATCCGAACGACGTGGATCCGAATGACACCGATCCCAACGACGCCGACCCGAACAACTCGGGTCCGATTACACCGGCGGGCGGCTGCATGATGATGGGCATGATCGTGGCGTTGGCGGTCTTTCCGGCGGTCTTTCTGCTGGGCGGGAAAATGCGCGGGCGGGGAACGAGGCGAAGTTTGCCGGCGTTTCTGGCCTTTGTCGCGTTCGTGGGACTAGCGGGTTTTGTCGCGGCTGAGACGGTGGGCGCGGCGCTGGGCGACGTCAACGGCGACGGCGATATCACGTCGATCGACGCGGCCATGGCGCTTCGGATCGCGGGCGGCGTCATCACACCTTCCACGGACCAGACGACTGCGGCGGATGTCGACGAGGACGGGCAGGTCACCCGCGCCGACGCCGAGATGATTCTGTACTGGGCGGCGCAGGGATTTGGGACGCAGGTGCCGGAGATGTTCACCGAGCCGATGGTGCTGCCGGAACTGGCCAGCGTTTCGGGAGCGGTCGACGCGGCGGGCGGGCAGGTCGCCCTCTCGAGCGGAACGTCGTTGATCCTCGCGGACGGGCAGTTGAGTGTGCCACGGACCTTCACGCTGAGCAAGTGCGACGTGTCGGAGCTGGACTCGGTGGGCAACCGGACGTGCTTCCAGGTGTCGCCCGATCCGTCGTACTATGCGGGAACCAAGCTGGTCGTTCTCTATTCGGACCTGACCAACCCGGTGGCCGGTCCCGAGGAGATCGCGGACGTCAAGCTGTTCTACTACGATCCGGCGACGCGGATGAACGAGGCGGTCAGCGTGGATTGTCGGGCGTTCGAGGATCGCCTGGAGATCGCCCTGGACGCCATCCGGCCCGCGGTCGGGTCGGCGACGGCCAAGACGGCGGCGGCCAAGGACTCCGATGATACCTCGATTCTGGGCATCCTCATCGCGGACATCTTCGGCGACTACATCCAGTCGCAGGAGACGGAGGTTATCCTGTCGGTGCCGTTTTACGAGCAGGGCGGGACCGGTTTCTGTTGGGCGGCTTCGACGTGCATGGTGGCGAATTACCTGGAGGGCGCCGATCCGTGGAAGCCGTGGGAACTGGTCAATTCCCTGAATATCCCCGACGCGGGTAAGTGGGCCAGCTTCTACCACTCGTCTCAGTGGTATGGCGGACTGATCTATCGGCGGACGAACTGCATACCGCGGCGGGATTGCTGGGGCAAGACGGAGAAGAACAACCTCAAGTTGTACCTCGGCAAGCGGATCATGGACGACCGGGTGCCGGTGGTCCTGTTTCTGACCTCGGAAAGCCACGTGGTGACGGTGGTCGGCTACGAGAAGGGAACGGGGATGTTGACCATCCACGACCCCGCGCGGTCGATGTACACGCGGCGCGGGTTCTCGTCGATCGAGGAGAAGTGGCAGCCCGGAGCGATCTATTACACCATGGTCCTGGACTGCACGGCGCGGTCGGCCAAGGCGGTCGCCTGCCTGCCCCTCAGCGCGATCGACAAGGGCAAGGGACTGGCGTTCGTCTCGCCCATGGAGGACGATCCGAACAGCGTCGATTCGCTTCGGCGGGTGAGTTTCAACTGGCGGGACGAGACGCTGGCGGCCAGTGCGTTTCGCAGCCACAACGGCGACGGCCAGACCGTCACGACGATTCCCAACTATTACGCGATGGATCTGCGGATGCGGCTTGGCAACGCGGCCCGTTCGACGGCCAGGGTCAAGGCGCTCTGGAGCCTGTGTCCGCAGGGGTCGAGCCAGAAACTGCTGTCCGGCGAGCGCGAGATGACGCTGCCGTTCGACGGCGGCGTTGCGGACGTGGCGTTTTTCTCGAATGAATTGAAGGGCAAGAACCTTAACGGCGACTACGTGCTGCTCGTGGAGGTCTACGACACCGAATCGTTCAAGACGTGCGATCGGTGGTCGCTGGGCCTTGGGTTCGACGAGGGGATCAAGCTTCAAGCGGCCAAGGAAACCGACACGACGGGCAAGAAGATAGTCAAATTGACGTGGAACGCGGTCCAGGGCGATTTCGACCGTTACCGGGTCTACAAGCGGACGTCAACGGCGAGAGCCTGGCAGTGGATCAACCGGACCAAAGCGCTGTCGCCGACCGATACGGAGTTTCGCGACGAGGACTACGACGATCAGAAGGACGCGTATTACGTGCTCGCCGCGTTCAAGGAGTCCCGATACCTGCTGACCAGCGACGTGGTGTCGCTGCTGAAGCCTTTGCCGGTGACGGCTCATCTTCTGTACTCGGCGTTCACCGGCCAGGCGCTTCAGGGGGAGGTGCTGGACCTGACCACGGGGCAGTGGACCGCGATTCCCGCCGATCCCAATACCGCGATCGACCCGCTGGGGCTCTCGGACAGTGGAGTGGCCCTGTTTCACGTTGCGGGCGGGACGAATGAGAAGCATCTCTTCGCGGCTGGGAGTTGGGGCGCGGCATCGGCGGTCGATTTGAGCGCGGCCACGGGTGCGGAGCTGTACCGCCTTTCCGCTTTCGCGGTCGGTATCACCGGGGCCGGACGGGTGTACTTTACGGGCAAGCGGACGACCACCGACCCGAACGGGTTCGTGGAGGTTGAATACGCGATCTTCTCGTGCGACGGCAACGGAGGGAATCCCGGCGTTCTGAAGTTCGACTGGGACGGGAACGGGGTTCTGGACGATTTTGCCCCGAACGATCTGGCGGTCTCGAAGGATGGATCGGTGCTGCTGTTCAGCCGGAACGAGAACGACAAGGAATGGCTGATGCGGACCACGCCCAGCGGCGCGACGCCGAGCTACCTGACGGACAAGTTCTGCGAGGACCTGTACGTCTGCGCCAACGGGACGGTCTGTTCGTTCCAGATGCGACCCGAAGAAGGTGATTTCCACATGGCCGTTCTGGATATTTTCAGCGGGCGGTTGATCGATCTGGACGCGGCGACGGGTCTGATGGTCATGTCGGACCACGTGGGCCTGAGCCCGGACGGTTCGATGGCGTGTTTCCCGGGGATGAACGAGACGACCCGGAGCGCCAAGCTGTACATCTATCACATCGGTACGGGAACGTTGACGCCGCTGGAGACCGGCACCGTCTTTGCCGGCTGCGCTGATTTCACTCATGATGGGCAGAGCATCGTTTTTATGGGGCTCGACGCCAGCGTGCCGCAGGCCAGCCGGCAGATGGACATCTATACCATCGCCGTGGACGGAAACGGTTTCCAGAACGTGACCAACACGTCGGACCGGCAGGAGGCGTGGGACAGCGTGCAGTTCGTGAATTGAGCGAAGGCGTCGCGAAGGCAGGCGGCTGCGCTTTCCTGTCCGCCGGAGATGCGTCGCTAGATCATGTCCCAGGTCAGGACGTCGTCGGTTTGGATGTCGCGGGCGGCTTTGCGGCCGACGATGACGTCGAGGAACTGGGGGTGGATGCCGTAGCCGGGGCGTTTGACGGCGATCGCGTCGGCTCCGATGGTCTGGCCCATCTTGACCGCCCTGGCGGCGACGAGTGACCGGCGGGCCAGGTGGTACATCTCGAGTTCGCCCTCGCTGGTGCCTTTTTTGGGGGTGCCGAGGGCGGCCTGGGTTTCGCGGATGGCTTTGACCATGGCGGCGAGTTCGTCGGGCAGCAGGGCGTAGTGGTGGTCCGGGCCGGGCAGGGACTTATCGACGGTATAGTGTTTCTCGATCGCGCAGGCGCCGAGGGCGACGGCGGCGATGTCGCAGGCGTACCCGGTGGTGTGATCGGACCAGCCGACCGGCGTGCCGAAGGCCTGGGCCATGGTCTGGATGGCCCGCAGGTGCACGTCCTGAAAGCGGGGCGGATAGGCGATCTCGCAGTGGAAGAGTAAAACCTGTCGTCCGCCGGCCGACCAGATGGCCTCAAGGGCCTGCTCGATGTCGCCGAGGCTGGCCATGCCGGTCGAGAGGAGGATCGGTTTGCCCGTCTGGGCGCAGGCCTTGAGCAGGGGGTAGTGGACGATCTCGAACGAGGCGATCTTGTAGGCTGGGCAGCCGACGGCTTCGAGTTCCTCGACGGCCTCCAGGTCGAAGGGGGTCGAGAGGAAGGTGATGTTCTTCTGGCGGCAGTAGGCGGCGAGGTCCTTTTGCCACTGGCGCGGGATCTCGATCGATTTGATCATGTCCCAGACGGTCTGGCCGGGCTTGAGGACGCCTTTCTCGTAGAGGTACTCCATGGTCTTGGTCTGCTTGGAGTACATCTGTTCGGCTGAGTAGGTCTGGAACTTGACCGAGTCGGCTTTGGCCTCGACGGCGACGTCGATGAGCCGGATGGCGAGGTCGAAGTCGCGGTTGTGGTTGGGCCCGGCTTCGGCGATGACGTAGACCGGGTGGCCGGGACCGACCTTGCGTTCGCCGAGGTCGATCTCGGCGGGAAAGTCGCGCAGCATCATTTGATGGATCCTTTCGCCGCCAGCTCCGGATTGGCCTCCAGGAGCCTGAGCACGTCGCTCATGCCGAAGATTTTGCCGGGCTTGTAGAGGCGGTTGTAGACCTCGCGGACGAAGAGCAGATCGTCGCGGGTGTCGACGGTCCAGTTCATGCCCGACAGGTCGATCGAGTTGAGGTATTCGGAGACCCGGAAATGGGTGGGGTTTTCGAGCAGGTAGGGCGTGACGTGCTCGCGCTGATGGGGGTCGGCGGCGCGGATGTCGAGTTCTTCGAGGACCAGCGGCCGGATCACCTCGACCGACTGGCCGCGCGGGAAGGTCCGGGTCATCATGTTGCTCACGTAGTCCACGCTGTCGCGATGTTCGAGGTATTGCTCGATGGCCCGGTCGATGACCACCGGGTCGATCAGGGGCGCGTCGCAGCAGACGCGGACGACCAGGTCGGCTTTGTAGTGTTTGGAGGCGGCGACGTAGCGGCTCAGGACGTCCTCTTCACTGCCGCGGAAGACCTGGGTTTCGAGGACCTTGGCCCAGTCGGCGACGATGTCGTCGACCGGGTTGTAGGACGTGGCCACCACCACCAGGTCGGCGCGTCGAACGGCCCGCAGGCGGTCGATGACGTGGGCCAGCATGGGCCGGCCGGCGATGGGGTAGAGCACCTTGCCGGGCAGCCGGCTTGATCCGAAACGCGCCTGGGCTATCAGCACCTTATACATCTGTATTTACCGCAGCAGGGCCAGCGCCTGCTCCACCGCCCGATCGACGCAGTGGCCGTCGAGCTTGAAGAATGCATCGTGTACGTAACGCTCCGCCGCCTGTTGCACCTTGGGCGGAAGGCCTTCATCGAGTACGCGGTCGATCACCAGCCAGTCGGCTGCGTTGCGGACCTCCAGGGCCACGCCCTGGCCGGCGTAGTCGAGGTTGACGTTCCTGCCGTTCCAGTTGACCTCGATCAGCGGTTTGTCGAACGCCAGGACCTCCGCCCCCGCGCTGGTGCCGGTGCAGATCGCCACGTCGCTGACCGCGATCAGCTTTCGCACGTCCTGCTCCTTGAACGACCGAAGCCGCGGGTGTTCGGTCCTGGCGGCCGCCTGTTCATCGTCCCGCTCGTGAGGGTGCCATTTGACGGCCAGGAAATAATTGTCGCGGGAATCGAGAAATTCAACCAGCGATTTGAGAATCTCCGCCGCTGGGACCCCGAAATGGAGCCGAGGGAGAACCAGCAGGAGGATTCGCTTGTTCCGCGGCAGACCGAACTCGGCTTTCAGTTCGTCGATGCGGCTCATGCCGTTGCGCTTGGCCTCATCGAGATGCATCGGCCCGGTGATCGTCAGTATGTCGGGGTCGGTGCCCTCGTTGAGCATCCATCGTCGCTGGGAGTCGCCCCACAGGCACATCTTCGAGGAGAATTGCCCAGTGAAAACGCCTTTGGACAGGTTGTTGTACGGCATTCCTTCGACAAAGCTCAGCACCGGGACGCCGCGGGCCAATGATTGGGCGCACAGCGGTCGGGTCCAGCAGTTGAACTCATGGAGCACCAGCACCAGTTCCGGCTCGACCGCGTCGAGCATCTTTTCGGCCAGGCGGTCGTAGTCCAAGCCGATCATGGTTCGCAGCCGCACCGCGGCCACCGGCAGTTCCTGCGACCACTTTGGGGCCTGGCGGACGGCGTTGGCGATCATTTTTTCGGCCCGGCGGTAGTCGCGGACCAGGTCGTTGGCCACCTCGGCTTCGAATCGCTCGGGCAGGAACATCATGTCCTTGCCCGCCCGAACCAGCGGGACTTCGAAGTCGCCCTTGAAGTCGCAGCCGAAGTTGACGTTCTGCGTGGTCGCGAAGGTCAGGTTGGCCCCGAGGGTTTCAAGCCGTTGGACCAGCGGGGCCAACTGCTGATAGTGGTGGGGCAGGCCGGTGAAGAACAGAATCCGGCACTCCTGGAGCCGCCAGGGATTGAACGTTGCGGGTTTCTCCGATGTCGATGCGTTCGCGGCTGCCATCAGACCTTTCCCTCCACCGAAGACGCGATGCGGGCAAGTTGCGAGACGATCCGGCGCGGCGAGGCCACCGGGTCGGGCCCCTCGAAGCCGAAGGCCCGCCACCAGCCTGCCAGGTCGCAGGCGATGGTCGGTTTGCCGTCTTGCCGCCAGACCCAGGTGTCGCGGCCGCCGACGAAGGTGACCACCGCGTCGGCCCCACCGGCCGCTTGGTAGTAGCGGTCGGTGTTGACCGTGACCCACCGCGGGTCCAAGTCTTCCAGCATGGTGCCCCATTTGGCCCAGAGCATCGCCGTGGTCTCTTCGCTCACCGCGGTCAGATGAAGCTCGATCCGCTCGGCCAGGCCGTTGGCGGCCAGTTCGCCCAGGATGGTCTTGAGCTGCCAGTTGTGCAGGAACGTCCAGTCCAGCAGGACGCTGGGACGGCCGCTCTCGCTGAAGCGCTGTGAGACCGGTTCGGCGATTCCGTCGAACAGATCAGGCTGCACCTGGCCGTTGACCGATTCGTTGGTTTTGCGCAGTTCGTGCAGGATTCGCTGGCCCGGCAGCAGCAGCGTGTCGCACGAGCCGCACCAGTGCGGGCTTAAGGGTCCGGTCACCGGGCCCAACGGCACGCCGATCAGAGGGATACTCGCGGCGCGGTCGGACGGGCGGGCGGTGGCCAGCACCCGCTCGGGAAGTGGATAGTTGAAGTGGCTGCCGCCGGCGATCATCACCAGGTCGTAGGGCCCGCGGAGTTTTTGCAGGCCGGACCAGTCGAGTTCGCACGAGACGCGGTAGGGATAGATCAGTCCGTCGTAGCCGGTGGCGTCGAAGAGGTCCAGCCCGCTGACCGGCATGCGGATCTGCCGCAGCAACTCGACGCCCTCGAACCGCTGAAAGGACTCGCGGAAGGCCTGCTCATCGGGCACGGGTCCGCCGTGGACGATCGGGATCAGCGTGACGCGATCGCCGTCGGTTTTCAGGTCGGATGGGTAGTTGCCGCAGACGGTGATCCGTTGGGCTGGGAGCATCTGGACCAGTCTCTCGACCATCCGGCACAGCCGCCGCCCCAGGCACAGGTGCGGATTGTCGATGGCGATAATCAGTACGTTGTCGGCCTGCAAGAGGCCCTGGTTGGAGGTCATGGTGTCTTCTCTCATCTGCCTCCTGTGAGTGTGATACTGCTCAATGCATTAGGTTTTTATCGGCACTTGCCCCATCCCGCTTGAGGTCCCACCCCACCGGCGGAGTATCCGGGCTGTCAGACTGCACACTTTAGCCGCACAGCCCGCCGTCGTCAAGCGAGGGAACCTGGAATGGGTTGGTCTGGGGGATTTGGGCGAAGAAAAAGCCCCGGCCGATGGGACCGGGGCTTTTTGATCTACTTCATAAGGGTGAAAGACGGGACTCGAACCCGCAACCCCCAGGACCACAACCTGGTGCTCTAACCACTTGAGCTACTTTCACCGTATCCGGGCCAGCGGCCCGGTGCATCAACATTGTATCCGCATCGCGTGGGAATAATCAATACTCCCAACGGCCTATCGGCGTCGTTTGCCGCCGATCTAGACGCACAGGTCCGCCTTGCCGGCGCAGCCGAGGACGTCGATCTTGTGGGCCACGACCTTCTGGACCTCCTCGCGGGCCGGTCCGAGGTACTTGCGGGGGTCGAACTCGGCGGGTTTCTCGGAGAAGACCCGGCGGATGGCTGCGGTCAGGCCCAGGCGCAGGTCGGTGTCGATGTTGACCTTGCAGACGCCCAGCTTGGCCGCCTTGCTGATCGCCGCTTCGGGCACGCCCATCGCGTTGGGCATGTTGCCGCCGTACTTGTTGACCTCGTCGACGAGGTACTTCGGCACGGTGCTGCTGCCGTGCATGACCAGCGGGAAGCCGGGCAGACGGCGGGTCAGCTCTTCGAGCAGGTCGAAGGCCAGCTTGGGCTCCTTCTTGAACTTGTAGGCCCCATGGCTGGTGCCGCAGGCGACGGCGAGGCTGTCGCAGCCGGTCTTTTCGACGAATTCCACCGCCTGATCCGGATCGGTCAGGAACTTGGCCAGATCTTCCTCGGACACGCCGACCACGTGCTCTTCGATGCCGCCGAGCCGTCCCAGTTCGGCCTCGACCGACACGTAGGGATCGTGGCGGTGGGCGTAGTCGCAGACCTTCTTGGTCAGGGCGATGTTCTCTTCGAACGAGTGGTGCGAGCCGTCGATCATCACCGAGGTGTAACCCTCGTCGATGCACTCCTTGCACAGCTCGAAGGTGTCGCCGTGGTCGAGGTGGATCACGATCGGCAGGCCGGATTCGACGACCGCCACGTCGATCAGGGCCTTGAGGTACTTCATATTGGCGTACTGCCGAGCACCCTTGGAGATCTGGAGGATCAGCGGGGCGTTCTTTTCCGCACCGGCGTTGATAATGGCTTGGAGCAGTTCCATGTTGTTGACGTTGAAGCCGCCGATGGCGAAGCCGCCGTCGTAGGCTGCCTTGAACATCTTTTTCGTGGCTACCAGGGGCATCGGTTACTCCTTTTGAGGTATTGTGCCGGGTGTTGGCTGTGTTTCCGTGTTTCCGCCGTTGTGCCGACCCGTGCTGCGCCGGTTTCCGGGAAACCAAGGTTTGCGCGGCACCAAAAGGGAGAATTATACGAACTGGCCAATGCCTGTCAAACAGTTTTGGGCCCAAGACGCGGCGGAAAGTGAACCGGTTGCCCTAGTCGAAGCCTCCCCTGAGCGGGGTTTTGCGCTTTTTCTGGGGTTTGGCCGGTTCGGCGGCGGGTTGATCCGTCAGGTCGCCGGTGTAGTCGGGCATGGAGGAGAGCTGTTTGACCGACAGGGCGATCCGCCGGGCGTCCTCATCGACGCTGAGGACCTTGGCTTTGACGGTATCGCCGGTCTTGAGCACGTCGGTGACCGAGCGGACGCGGCCTTCGGTCAGTTCGCTGATATGGATGAGGCCTTCGACGCCGTTGGTCAGTTCGACGAAGGCTCCGAAATCGGTGGTGCGGGTGACGGCGCCTTGGACGACGGTGTTGACCGGCCAGCGGGCGGAGGCTCCGGTCCACGGGTCGTCGCCGACCTGTTTGACCGAGAGGCTCATCCGCTTGTTGGGGGCGTCGAGATTGAGCACGCGGGCCTGGATGATTTCGCCTTCGTGAAGGACCTCGCTGGGATGGCGAAGCCGGCGGTCGTAGGTGATCTCGCTGATCGGCAGGAGGGCCTCGATGCCCTCCTCGACCTCGACGAAAGCGCCGAAATCGGCGAGCCGGGAGACGCGGCCGGTGACCACGGCGTTGACGGGCCACTTGGCCTCGGCCCCTTGCCACGGATCGGGCATGACCTGCTTGAGGCCCAACGAGATTCGCCGCGCCTCGCGGTCGATCTTGAGGATCATCAGCTCGAGCTGCTGGCCCTGCTTGACCACCTCGCTGGGGTCGGCGACGTGCTTGTGGGCCATGTCGCGGACGTGGAGCAGGCCGTCGACGCCGCCGATATCGACGAAGGCCCCGTAGGGCATGATATTGCGGACGGTGCCGTGGACCACGCTGCCTTCGGTGAGGGTCTGGAAGGTCTGTTCGCGTTTCTCAGCGGCCTCTTCCTCGAGGACGGCGCGTCGCGAGACGACCAGGTTCTTTTCCGAGCGTTTGACCTCGGTGATGCGGCAGCGGACCTTCTGGTTGACGTAGGACGAGAGGTCGTCCTCGACCCGCCAGAGTTCGATCTGGCTGATGGGCATGAACGCCCGGATGCCGTTGATGTTGAGTTCGAGACCGCCCTTGTTATGGCCGGTGACGCGGCCTTCGACGACCTGATCCTTGGCCACGCTGTCCCAGTCGGCCTCTTCGGCTGCGCCCGGGCGGGCCAGGAGCATCAGGCCTTCTTCCTCGTTGTAGCTGCGGATCACTACGTCGATCCATTCGCCGACCTTGGGCAGCGGGTCGTCGGCGTAGTGGCTGGCCGGCAGGAGGCCCTGGGTCTTGCCGCCGAAATCGACGAAGATATCGTCGCCGTGGATGGCGAGGACCTTGCCCTTGCGGGCGGCTTTGGAGCCTCGGGAGGCGGCCTCTTCGGCGTCCATCATGTCGAAGACGGTGGCCCCTCCAAAGGCCTCTTCGAGTTCCCGCTGGAGCTCGTCGTCGGTGTTTTCACCGGCTGCGCCGGTAAGGCGGCGCTGGTCGTCGGCGCTCATCTGGGGCTGGTTTTGGGGTGCCTGGTTTTCCCGCTCGAATGCGTTCTGTTCGCTGGTCATGCTTTTCCTTCCGAACCCTGTCAATCCACCATGACGGCGACGGGGGAAGCGTTCGGAGATCCACCGGTCGCGCGTTGCTGCACGTGGCCGGGGCCGCACAAGTCAAGCCCCGACGACGGGAATTATACTCATAAGTTAACCGAAGGCAACGGTTTGTCGGGGCCGGACGATGCATAAATGGCGGGGCGTCGGTGGGGCGGTGGACGGCGGTCGGTACGGCCGCCGGTGGCCGAGCGGGGGCTTGTCGGGGTCCGTTCGGCTGGATATGCTTGTCCGCCAGTGTTTTGGGCGGTCAGATCGACTGGGACTGTAAGTGGAGCGATGGCGATGCCGGATACGACGTGGTTTGCCGAATGCGGGTGGGGAGCGTTCTGTCACTATTTGACGGGGCCGGAGACGACGGCGGCCGAGTGGAACCGCCGGGTGGAGTCGTTCGACGTGGGCCGGCTGGCTGAGCAATTGGTGGAGGCGGGGGCGAGGTTCTTTTTCATTACCTTAGGGCAGGGGTCCGGGCACTACTGTGCGCCGAACGAGACGTACGACGAAATCACCGGCATTCGGCCGAGCAAATGTTCGCAGCGGGACCTGGTGAGCGATCTGTACGAGTCGCTGAGCCGCGAGGGGATCGAACTTCTGGCCTATGTGCCGGCGGACGGGTCGTGGGCGGACCATGAGGCCCGCAAGGGGCTGAAGATGCCGGTACACTGGAGCGACGGCGTGAAGCACGAGTGGCACAATCCGGAGGACTGGAAGAAGTTTCGCCAGCCGGAGTTTCAGAGCCGCTGGGAACAGGTGTGTGCGGACTGGTCGCGGCGGTTCGGCGGCAAGGTCCGCGGCTGGTGGGTCGATGGGGCGTACGCCCAGCCGCAGCGGTACCCGGAAGACGAGCCGCCGAATTTCGCGACCTTTGCCGCCGCCCTTCGGGCGGGCAATCCGGAGGCGATCGTGGCGTTCAATCCGGGCGTCATGACGCCGGTGATTCACTACACCGAGCACGAGGATTATACCGCTGGTGAGATTTCCGATGCGCTGCCGGAGTGTCCCGGCCCGTTCGTCGAAGGGCCGACCGGCCACAAGGACCGCTACCATATCCTCTCGTACCTGGGCAAGTTCTGGGGCAGCGGCGAGCCGCGTTTCCCGGACGCCCTGGTTGGCGGCTATACGCGACACGTGGTCGAGAAGGGCGGCGTCGTGAGTTGGGACGTGCCGATTTCCGGGGACGGGGTGATTCCGGCTGCGTTTCGGAGCCAGCTCAAGGCGATCGGGCAGTACGTGGGGAAGTGAAGAATTCAGTATTCAGAACTCAGAATTTGGAGAGCCCATCGCAGAGCGGCCCCAAGCCACTCGGAGTGATAAGGATTGACAGGCGATTCAGTGAGGCGTATTCTAAAGCTTGTACGGCGGCGATTCGGCTGGGAGGTTCGATGTCAGATTTGGTAAGCCATGATCGGAACGAGGAGACGATCGAAGCCAAGGCGCGTTGGTTTCAATCGCTGCCGATGGAACAGCGTATGGAACTGCTGTGCATGTTCACCGATCTGGCGTTGTCGGTGAACCCGGACGTACAGGATCGCGACGATGCTCAACCGGCTTCAGGACGTATTCAGGTGCTTTCAGGAGCATGAGGTCAGGTACGTGGTGATCGGAGGGATCGCCGCCATTCTGCACGGGGTTCCTCGCGCGACCTTTGATCTGGACCTTCTGATTGACCCCACCTCCGATAATGCAGCCCGGCTGTTGAAAGCCCTCCTCGATGCCGGTATGGCGACGGCTTCGATGACAACGGCGGAGGAACTCCTGGCAAACGAGATTACCGTATTCAAAGATCGAATGCGGATTGATGTGCAGACTTCCACGCCGGGGGTGAATTTCGAAGATGCCTGGCGACGTCGAGAGAAACTGTCGTACCAGGGACAGGCCTTCTATGTTCTGTCGAGAAGGGACCTCATTGCTTCCAAGCGCGCGGCTGCGCGGAAAGTAGATCTGGAGGATGTCCGGCTCTTGGAGCTACGGGACCCGGATCGGAAGAAGGATGATTAGTCGCTGAAGGCCTCCGGGGCGGTCGACCGTTCGTGATTTCTGAGACAGCCAGAGGTTGTCTGGCGGGTTGTGATCGGGCAGCGTCGGCGAAGCGATAGGCGAAGGAAAACCTCGTGATGGATGTTTTTGGGGTAGCCGAGTTGCTGGTGGACCATGCGGTCCGGCAATGCGAGCAAGAGATCGATCTTGTCGGTTACTATGGATCGCATGCCCGAGGTGACGCACGGGACGATTCGGACTTGGACATCTTCTACATTCCCTCCGACGGCATGAACCCGCCGGCGGGTCGGACGTTCCTGCTCGACGGCCGGCTTTTTGATTTCTGGGCGATCACGTGGGATACGATGGAGGGCTTCGCGACCGGTCGGATTCGCGGCTGGGCGTTTGCGCCGGCTTTGGTTCATCAGGCGAAGGCGCTCTACGCCAGAACGCCGCGGTCGGTCGAGCGATTGAACGCGTTGAAGCAGATGGTTCTCGATCTGCAGAAGCCCGAAGCCCGGCTGAAGATGGTCCGGCGGGCCATGCAGGCGTTGACCAGCGTTCTTGCTCACGCGGCGGTTCTTCGGATCGCCGCGGCCAACGGAAACGCCACCGATGCGCGATGCGCCGGATGGCGGGTTGTCTGTGGCGTCGTGGAGTGTCTGGCCCTGGCCAATCAGGTGTTTTTCGAACGCGGGCTGGGAAAGGCTCTCAATGAGCTTGACAAGCTCGAACGCCGGCCGGACGGGATCGGGCAATTGATCGCGACGGTTACCACGGCGGACAATGCCGATGACGTGCTCGCGGCGGGCGAGCGGCTGGCGATGGCGACGCGCGAGGTCCTGCTGGCGATTTACCGCGAGATACCGTCGGACGCGCCGAGCCCGGATCGTTTTCGGCAGGCGTATCCAGAACTGCGGGACATGGTGAGCAAACTGCTGGCGGCGTGTCGGCGCGGCGACCGTATCGCCGCCAGCGCCGAAGCATGGCTTCTGCAGTCGGAGGTGGTGGCGATGCTGTGCCGGACGGCTGTGGGTCTGGGCGGCAGCGGCGTGGAGCTGTATTCCGAGTGTGCCTCGGCGTATCGCGAGCATGGGCTGCCGGACCTTGTGGCGCTCGTTTCAGGCGACCTGGATGAGCTGGCCCGGCAGGCCGGCATCCTCGACCAGACGCTTCGGCGATTCTTCAGGGATCAGTCCGTGGACCTGTGCGAATTCGCCTCGCTTGACGATCTTCGAGAAGCCCTGAAAGCTCATCCGTGAGGCGGTTGCGTTGAGGGGGTTGTGCGGGTACACTGCCTGTCTTGTGATCGATTACACGCACGCTGTACGGATAAGGAGGCATACTGATGGCCAAGGCTTTGTTTGTGGTGCTGGATGGGCTTGGGGATCGGGGGGCCAAGACGCCGCTGTCGGAGGCAAAGACGCCGAATTTGGATAAGCTGACGCCGAGTGCGTCGTTGGGCTTGATGTATACGCTGGGACCGGGGCAGATTCCGGGTTCGGACACCGCTCACCTGGCTTTGTTCGGCTACGACCCGCACAAGTACTATCCCGGCCGCGGACCGTTCGAGGCGCTGGGCGCGGGCATGGAACTGAGGACGGGCGACGTTTCGTTCCGGGTGAACCTGTGCACGCTCGATGAGAAGGGGACTATCGTCGATCGCCGGGCGGGTCGGGCTGCGTATGGTCTGGACAAGATCTTCCAGACGCTGGACGGGACGAAGATCGGCGACGTGACGGTGCGGATGGTGCATACGGTGGAGCATCGCGGGGCGGGCGTGCTGTCGGGACCGGGGCTTTCGGCGGCGGTGAGCAACACCGATCCGCACGAGACGGGCCAGCCGGTGGCCGAGGCCAAGCCGCTGGACAGCTCGGCGGAGGCCAGGAAGACGGCCAAGGCCCTCAACGATTTCACGGCCAAGGCCAGAGAGCTTCTGGCGGACCATCCGGTGAACCTGGAGCGGAAGGAAAAAGGCCTGAAGCCCGCGAACATGGCGGTGCTTCGCGGACCGGGGCTCTATCAGCAGGTGCCCAGCCTGGTCGATCGGTTCGGCCTCAAGGCGGTCTGCGTGGCCGGCGGCGCGCTGTACAAGGGCGTGGCGTCGTACGTGGGCATGAAGGTGCTGGACGTGGCGGGGGCGACGGGCACGACCGAGACGGACCTGAAGGCCAAGGCCCAGGCGGCGGTGAAGGCCAGGGACGAGGCCGATTTGATCTTCGTGCACATCAAGGGCACCGACGCGGGCGGCCACGACGGCAACTTCGAGGTCAAGCGGAAGATGATCGAGCGGGTGGACGCTGAGTTCCTGCCGGGCGTGCTGGGGCAGTTCGATGTGGTTGTGCTGACCGGCGATCACAGCACGCCGGTGGCGGCCAAGCGTCACACGGCGGATGCTCCGCCGGTGCTGTTCTGGAGCGAGACGTGCCGTCCGGACGGGGCCAAGCGCTTTACGGAACTGGCGGCTGGGCACGGCTGCCTTGGCCAGTTCACCGGGACGGAGCTGATGCACTTCATCCTGGACTACATCGACAAGGGGCACATGTTCGGGGAGTAGGAAGAGAGAATTCAGAACTCAGAATGCAGCGTGGATGTTGTTCGCCGCTTGGCGTACCTGCGCAAGGCGGCGGCGTCGGCTCAGAGGTCTTCCGGATCGACCGCGGTCCAGCTTGTGCGGTAATCGCCGGCTTGGTCCCTGTAGAAGCGGATGAGGATGACCTGCTCGTAGGTGGGCGAGTCCTCGGCGTCGCCGAACGCGATGACGGGCGAGTTGATGCTTCGGCCGGCATTCTGGAGGTCGGACCATTTGCCGAATGCGGCTTGGTCGGAGCCGATGGTCTTGGTTTCGGAGCAGTTGAGCGTCAGTTCGACCGTGGTGTTCGGATCGATCACGGTCGCCCCGTCGAAGTTGGCGTAAATGTTGCTGTCGACAAAGAGTTGCTCAGCGGACAGGACGTACTGGCTGACGTAGAGGTGGGGGTCGAGTTCGAGGTTTGTCTCGTTGATCAGATAGACGGTCAGGGTGGTAGGCTGTGGGTTGGCGTTGGGGTCGACCGCGTTCGGATCGTTGGCGTTCGGGTCGAGGGGGTCAATGGTGATGGTGCATCCGGCGACGGTCAGGGCGAGCAGGAGGCTGCCCAGGACGACGGAAAACCGCTTTGCGGTGGTGTTATCGAGCATATTATCGGACCTCCGTGACAAGTCGATGGCATTGAATCGCTCAGGGGCCGCTGTCGCCTATCGACGTATATTATCGGCCGCGGGGGATCGATGACAACTGCTTTTCTTGGCGGGAGTTGCCGTGTTGGGCCACGGTCGGGCGGCGGAAAGGCCGTTGGCGAGCGAAGGTCGTTGGGGGACGTAAGCTTCGGTGAAACAGCGAATTAGGGGCATTTTTCCGCTTGCGGAAGACGGCGCGGGTCGGTAGGATACGATCAGGCCAACCTAAGCACGTTCCGCAACGTCCAGGCCCATGGAGGTTACGGTAATGGGTAGCATCAATCACACAAGAGCAGCGGTGAGTCTGTGCCTGTTGGGGGTTTTGCTTACGGTTGGCTGTGCCCCGCCGATCAGTAAGCTTGAGCCGGGTGACACCGAGTTCGAGTCGGTTCAGGGCGACTGGTACGGTGGGATGGGGGCGTTGGCGCCGACGAATGACGAGCAGAGGGACCAAGGCGCGCCGGGCGAGGCTCCGACGGAGGGGGCGGATGAGGCGGTCCGCGAGATCGAAGAGGCGGACCTGGCCAAGCAAGTGGGTGACTATCTCTATATCCTCCATGAATACCGGGGTTTCCGCGTGGTGGACGTTTCGGACTGGTCGTCGCCGAAACTGTTGGGCAAAGCCGAGGTGCTGGGCACGCCGCTGGAGATGTACGTGGTGGACGGTCTGGCGGTGGTGGTCAGCAGCGACTGGCCGCGGTGCCGGCTGACCGCGACGGGCGAGGCGGAGCATGTCGGTGGCAGCCATGTTTATGCGCTGAGCCTGGCCGACCCGGACCACGTGGCGGTGCTGGACCGGTTCGACTTTGAGGGCCAGATCGCTGAGACCCGCCGGGTGGGCCAGGTGGTCTACATCGCCGGGTATCGCGACGGTTGGGCGGGATGGGGCTATGCGGAACCGGCGCCGCTTGGCGACGCGGCTGTCTCGTCGGCGCAGGTGAACGCGGACACGACGGGTGCCAACGACGGATTCGTGGCCTCGGTGAACATCGCCGACCCGAATGACGTTCAGTTGGTCGATCAGGTGGAATTCCCAGCCACGGCGAGCTACATCCACGCCACGACCGATGCGGTGTTTGTGGCTGGGTACAGTTGGCAGACCGATCGGACCAAGATCGTTTACGTCGATATCAGCGACCCGGCTGGGGCGATCGTGGTGCGAAGCTCGGGAGCGGTGCCGGGTTATATACTGAATCGTTTTTCGCTGGACGCCTACGACGGTGTGCTTCGGGTGGTGACCGAGGCGTGGCCGCAGTGGCAGCCGGGACAGAACTGGGAGGATTTCAGCGGTCCGGCGGTGCGGCTGTACACCTTCGATATCAGCAACCCGGACGAGGTGACCTCGCTGGCGGAGTTGCCGATCGTCAGCGGCGAGACGGTGCGGGCGGTGCGGTTCGCCGGTCCGACCGGTTACGTGGTGACGTTCGAGCAGATCGATCCGCTGTGGGTGATCGACCTGCGCGACGGCGCGGCGCCGGCGATCACCGGACACCTGGAGGTGCCGGGCTATTCGACGCACCTGGTGCCGGACGGCGACCGGCTGGTGGCGATGGGTGTGGACGCGGGCGAGACGTGGCGGCCGTCGGTGGCGCTGTACGACGTGGCCGATCCGGAGAATCCATCGCAGCTATCGGTGGCGACGCTGGGCGACGGCTGGAGTTCGTCGGAGGCCAACTACGACGACAAGGCGTTCAAGGTGCTGCCGGAGGCCAAACTGGTCCTGGTGCCGGTTGATACGTGGGACGACAGCGGCAGCGTCAACGAGCTGCGAATGCTGGACTACGCCGAGGATGAGCTGGAGGAATTGGCGACGATCGAGCACCGCGGCTCGGCGATCCGGTCGGGCGTGGACCTGGAGGACGCGGCGTTGTGGATCCTGAGCCGCCAGGCCCTTCAGACGCTGGACATCGCGGATCGGACCGCGCCGGAGTCGCTGGCGACGATTTCGCTGGCGGAAAACGTCCTGCGGTACAAGGTCGTGGGCGACTACGGTCTGCGGCTGGTGGGCAACGGGGATTACTGGTACGGCGCGGGCGGTCTGGAGCTTCAGGTGGTCCGGGCGGATCAGCCGGAGGCGGGCGAGGTGCTGGCGTCGGCGCCGCTGGAGGTGTTCGGCGGGTGTCTGAGCCTCCTCGATGACGAGCGTGCGGTGGTCAGCGGGTCGGACGGCGAAGGTAAGACGCGTCTGGCGGTGTTGGACCTGACGGCGCTTCCTGAATTGAAGGTTCTCGACGAACGGACGTTCGATTTCTACTCGACCGGCGGCTACTACTACGGCGGCTACGGCGGATACCCAGCGGCAGAGGATGCCGCCGCCAAGTCGTCGGTGGATATGGTCAGTCCGTGGGGCGGATATGGCGAGCCGCTGGTCCTGGAGAACGGGGCGCTGGTCTTCCAGTCCTATGACTGGTCGGAACAGGACTACGGCGGTTCGGTGTTGAAGATCGTAACGATCAGCGACGCGGGCAAGGCCGCCCTTGCCGCCACGGTGGAACTGGGCGGGAGCAGTAGTGCGACGCGGATCAATGAAGTGGTCGGCGTGATGGCGTCGGGCGATGCGGTCTACGTCAGTTCGGTGGAGGTGTCGTTCGGCTTGGTGCCCTGGCTTGCGCCTCCGCGTTTGAAGTACTACCTGCGTGAGGTGGATTGCAGCGATCCGGTTCGGCCGGCGATGGGTCGGGCGGTGAACGTTCCCGGCATTCTGGTCGGCGTGGACGGGGAGTACCTGTTCACGCTGGACATGTACCTCGGCCGCAACTACGAGACGCAGTGGCGGTTCTGTTCGCTGAAGCGCGACGGGTCCAAGGCGGTGCTGCAGGAGGCGATCGATCTGCCGGAGGCCGGATGGGTCGATGCTCGCTGCCGCAACGGCATGGCGCTGCTGAGCCTTGAGGGACGGGGCTACTACGCCTCGAACGGCGCGGAGAGCGAGGATGACCGGTGCGGATGGGACAAGGGCGTGTGGATGAGCATTGACATCCGCGACGGCCGCGACATTGAGGTGGTCAGCGAGCTGGAGCTGTCGCCCGCGCCCTCGGTGGTGGGCCTGAGCGACGCGTACGCGATCGGCCAGGTCAACTCGTGGGATGGCCAACTCGTGCTGCTGCGGATCGGCGAGGACAAGTCGCTGACGCTGGAAGGCGTGACGGACGTCAAGGGCCAGGTGCAGGACATCTGGCTGCGGGACGGCGCGATGGACGTGGCGTGCGGTTACGGCGGCGTGGTGACGGTCGAGCTGGCCGGTCAATAAAGGCCTTGGGACCGGCTGGCGAATAGAGTAAGATGGACGTGCAAGCAGCCGCGGGAGGTGAGGGCGACCTTGCCTCCCGCGGTTCTGTTCCGGTGGTGCGATCGAGACGGAGGGCGAACGTTGCGGGTAGTGGTGGTGATAGTCGATTCGTTGCGGCGGGACCATCTGGCCGCGTACGGCAATACGTGGCTGGAGTGTGCGAATGTTTCGGGTCTGGCCGAGCGGTCGGTGGTGTTCGAGAACGTGCGGACCGATCGTCCGGGCTGCGCGTCGTTCCGGTTCGAGCTGATGACGGGCCTTGCCGCGTCGCGGCTGCGGGATCTTGCGGCGGCGGGAGCATTGGCGGCTGCGGAGGCGACTCTGCCGGGCCTGCTGCGCGAGAAGGGCGTCTTTACGGGCCTGGTCAGCGATCATCGACGGGCAATGGAGGTCTACCGGCCGGCGTGCGATTTTGACTTTGTGCTGTATCAGCCCGGGCAGGGCGGCGACCCGATGCCGGATGGTCCGGAACGGCTGGCCACGCCGTTTGAGGGCGGCGCCGGACGCGAGCCGATCGCTCCGCAGTTTGCGCCGGACCGGCTTTGGCTGGAGCGGTACTTTCGCAATCGCGCAGCCCTGGCGGGCGCATTCGATCCGACGGAGAAGCTTTTCGATCTGGCCTCGGACGCGGTGGTGCGGCTGGCCGATCGCGAGGATTGGCTGATGGTGGTGGATTGCCATGGATTGAGTCAGCCGTGGGACCCGCCGGAGGATTTCGCCCGGTATCGGCCGGAGAATCAGCTTGGCAAGCTGGCGTGGCTCGGGCCGCGGGCGGTGCGATCGGACGAGTTGGATGAGGGGCAGTTGCGGTTCCTCCGCTGCGCGTACGCCGACAGTTGCCTGTTTTTCGATCACGCGCTGGGCGGTTTTCTGGAGACGGTGCGCGGACAGGATGACGTGCGGTTGTGGCTGGTCAGCGATCACGGCGTGATGATCGGCGACGACGGGTTCGTCGGCTTTGACGAATCGATGGCCAACGACGCGGTGCGGGAGTTGGTGCTGATGGCTTCGGGTTCGCAGGAGCGTGACGGCCGCGAGTCTGGTCCGGTTCGACCGGCGGACCTGCACGCGACGCTGCTGGCGTTGGCGGGCGTGGAGTCGAAGTGGGCAGTCGACGGGAAGGTTATCGATCCGCTGGTCAAATAGCGGGAGACATGCCCTACCAGCCGGTTCGCTGCGGAAGATGCTTACCGGAGCGGATCATTCTCTATCAACTCCGCTCCGCGTGGTCCGCGTGCTCTGTGCCATCCGAAAAGGAAGTCGAATAGCCGCGGCACAATCCCGCTCTCTCATGGCCGCAAGGTTCCGCCCCTATTCCGGTCCCTTTAGAAGATCTTGGTCGAATTCGGCCAGGCCGATGCCTTCAGCGGGCGCGGGCAGCGGGTCGTTTGGATAGCGCGGTTTGCCGTCGTGGACGGTGGCGCTGGCATTGTAGAAGACCAGGACGCGGCCGTTCCAGGCCACGGGCGCCGCCCAGGACATGATCATGCCGCAGTCGAAGCGGCCCTTTTGGCCCAGGGGCAGGACGGGCCGCCGGTCATTTTCACGCCGCCAGGTCCAGCCGTCGAGGCTGGTCACGAGTTGGGCGTCCATGATCTGCTCGGCGGTGTGGTGCGTGTGGAGGAAACCGGCGTATCCCCGGCCGGCGCGGAAGGGGGTGAGCCAGTAGAACTGCACGTCGGGCGGGTCGAGGCGGTCGGGTTCGAGAATGGCGATCGGACCGGTCCATGAACCGTGGATGCTCGACGCCCGCCAGATCGAGATCAT
>JAAYCJ010000227.1 GCA_012729815.1 Phycisphaerae bacterium
CTCCACCGCGTGCTCGAACACCGCCTCCACATAATGGCCCCACTTGACGAAATCGCTCGGCGGCCACGGATTACTGCATCGGCAGCATCGGATCGCTCCGCAGCTTCTTCAGCATCCGATCGTACCGCGACGCCTCCGCCCGCGCCATCGGCGCGCCGCCCGCCCGGCACACCAGACACAGCACTTCGTGCGCGTCGAGCACCAGCATCTCGTCCGTCGCGTCATACCCGATCGCTCCCCAATACTCCTTCGCGCCTGCCTTCACGTGGTTCTCCCTGGAAATGCCATTCGCGTCAAATCGCCCGACATGACCCTCTGACCACCAATTCGGAAGCCAGACCCGTCTGCGCCGCCTTTTCGCCCGGCCGCTCGATCTCCGCCATGAGCCGATCCAGCCCCGTTCCCGCCGTCCGCTCAAGCGGCTGTTTGACCACCGTCAACGCCGGATCAAACCCCTGTGCGCTCGGTGTGTCATCGAACGCAATCACCGAAAGGTCCTGCGGCACGCGAATCTCCAGTTCCCGTATCGCCTGAAGCGCCGGCTCGGTCAGCGATCCGCCTCCGATCAACAGGGCGCTGGGCCGGCCCGGTCGCGCCAACACACTCTGAACCGCCGCCCGCACCTCCAGCGGATTGCTCGTGCAGAACGCCGTGTCCTCCGGCCTCACTTCCACGCTGTGATCTTTCATCGCACGCCGATATCCGCCGATCCGCTCTTCGCCGCTCAGGTCCCACCAGTTCGGCTTGATCGCCACCATCCCGATCCGCCGGTGGCCGTACCGGATCAGGTACTCCGTCGCCGCATACGCCCCAGCCTCGTGATCCACGTAAACCTGGCTCATCCAGTGATTGGCCGCTCGCCGGAACAGCGAAACGACCGGAACCGCCCGCGGCGAAAGGCCCGCCGCGAAATCCAGGCAATAGCGCGTGATTGGCACCAGCAAAAATCCGGCGCAATCCCCGCGCTCCAGAAACTGCCCGATCGCCTGGTCGCCCGCGCCGCTGAATCGGTGAAACGCAAACACAAGCCGGCACTCCGGCTGCGAACGCTCCACCGCCTGATTGAGCCCCTCGATGATCTCCAGAATGCAGAACCCGCCGCTGATCCCGCTCGTCGCGTCGACGATCACCCCGATCTGGACCGCCTCCCGTTCAGATCCGCCGCCGGGCCGCTGATGGCTGACGAAGCTCCCCTTGCCCGGCACCCGGTACACCAAACCGTCCCGCTCCAGCGACGCCAGCGCCTGACGGACCGGTCCGCGACTGACCCCGAACCGCCGGCAGAGCTGATGCTCCGACTCGACCAGCGCGCCCGGAACGAGCCGGCCGCTGGCGATTCCCTCGCGGATATGCTCAGCCACCACCGAGTGGATCGCCCGGCTCCGCCGCGTCGTGTTTCCGTGTTCACCCATCAGCCACTCCACAAGCCGTCCTTGTCTCACCACTCTACCGAACATGTATGGACATGTCAATAGAAACAAAAAACGCCCCGGCCATGCCATGACGGCCGGGGTGGTGGTTAACCGTCTCTTCCGATGACGGCGGGACCTTTTCAGTATGCCAATTGAAGCAGGTCGCGGTAGTAGCCCGCGTTCGGCCACGAGTCGGTCAGGCTGCCCGCCACCCCCTCCAGAAGCGGACCGCGTTCCGACTCGCGATACACGCCCACGTGGGCATCGGCGAACACAACGTTCCACTGCCCCCTGTGAACGTTGTCATGGATTGATGAGTCCGTACAAAAGATGTCGTACGCGTAAGCTAATTGCGGACCGAAGGGAATCTGAGACAGGGTGCTCGGCGGACTGTGGTAATACTCGATCTTCATCGACCACAGCCAACCGTTCTCGGCATCGTAGTAGGGCAAGGCGTCATAGCCCGCCCGGCAGATCCAACTCGAACCCCAGTTGTTCTCGCCGGGATACGGCCATTGCCGGTGATAGTCAAAGGCGTACGGGGCCACCTGCGAAGGGCAGTACAGCACCTTCGCCGTGCCGAGATGCTTGCCCGTGTAGTACAAGGCCAGCCCGTACGGCTGGTTGACCCAGCCGTTCCAGATGTGGGTGTTCGTCCACGGCTGAGAATCCGGCGCGATCGTGGGCGAATACCCGTTGTTGCTCTCCGCGTACGTGTTCAAAGCCAAGCCGATCTGATGCAGGTTCGATCCGCACGTCACCAGACGTCCCGCCTCCCGCGCCGCCGACAGCGCCGGTAGCAATACAGCCACCAGCACCGCAATGATCGCCACGACCACGAGGAGCTCGATCAGGGTAAACGACTGTCGCCTGGAGAGAGACGTGCCGCTTCTTCGACAATCCGAAATCCGAAATTCGAAATCCGAAATCATGGATTTGTCCTCCGCATGTCCAGCAGCACCACCTGGTGCGGCCGCAGTTCGATCGGCTGCGAAAGATCGAACGCCGCGGCGCCTTCCCACAGGTCACGAGCCGTGGCTGAAAATCCCTCGGGCAGATCGATCAGGCGGAACACCTGTGACCGGTCGCTGCGGTTCATAAGGTACATGACCGCTTCCCCGTCGTCGGATGACGCCAGGCGCACCTCGATCTGACCGTTGATCGACCCGTCCGCGCAAGTCGGCACAGGACCGCTCAGGTAGCTGCGCCAGACATCGCTCTCGCCGTCCACCACGATCCGTCCCCGGCCGTACTGGTGCGAGCCTTCGCTTGCCGCCAATTGCAGAAACTCGGCCGGGACATCCGTGTGGCTCTTTCCCCACGGGTCGCGCGACAGACCCGGCCCGGTCAGCCACAGCGTGCCGCCCGCCTCCGTCCACGACGCCAGCGTCTTCGCGAACTCCGTCGGCAAGTACTCAGGCGACCCCGCCGCAATGAAGTCCACGCCCTTCAAATCGTCCGCGGTGGTCCGATCCGGCAGCACGAACCGCACGCCCGCCGCATTGGCCGCCAACTTCTCATATACGCTGGTCAGTCCGCGCAGGTATTCCGCGCCCTGGTGCGCGTGCGACGCCTTCGAGTACACCAGCCGCGTTCGCCCGCCGTCCAGTTGGCCGAACCGGCTGATCAACGGGTACAGCCGCCGCAACTTCAATGACGTCGTTCCCGCCGCGGCCAACCCCGTCGGATAGCGCGTCATCGACTCGCTGGCCCCGTTGACTGGGCTGTCCCACTCGAACCGGTGCCACTGCCAGATCAGCCCAGCTCCGAGCCCGTGGGCCACCGCTTCGAACATTGCCTGGGCCACTCTGGCCGGATTCTCATCGGTTTCCGGATTGAGGATCGAGTGCCACTCGGAGTTTACCACCGGTTTCGCTGGATCGATAGACTTCAGATAGTCCAGCCACATCCGGTGCCCGCCGTCCGTGCCGTGGACTGTTTCGCCTCGGTCGAACACCGTCTGTTCGTCCAGATGGCTGAACCCCATCTCGCCGATCAGCTTGATGTGAACCTGCGCCCGCGGCAGCGACTTGTGGATCTCATCCTTGAGGAAGGCGAAGTAATCCCCCACCTTCTCCGCAAGAAAGACGCCCCAGTCCCACGCCGCCGCCTGGGACCGGCTTCGCAGTTCGAAAAGGGCGGGCAGCTCGATCGCCTCGAAGCTGGCGAACGAGGACTCCCAGGCCGCGTTGGCCGCGTCGATCGTTGCGTATCGCGACTGCGCCCACCGGCGGAACGCCGTCTCGAACGGCTTGGCCTGCGGGCCGACGCCGTAGCCCGGCTCATTGGCCGTGCACACCGCTACCAGGTTGCCGTGCGATCGCACCGGCTCAAACGCCCGGCCGTACCAGTCGCGCATGATCGTTCGGACCCCCTCGCTCAGGATGTTGTACGGCAGCCCGACGTGCCCGGTCTCCGGCAGCGTCAGATCGTCGAACTTGCCGGCATACTCTTCGGGGACGTTGAAGTAGTGGCTGCCCATCAGCACCAGCGTCGCCAGGCCGCGCTCGCGAGCCAACTCGACGTACCGCTGCACCGGCTTGCCCAGCGGGGCTTCGCTGACGATCGCGTTGAAGCCCAGATCGCCCGCCACCGCGATCGCGTCGTCCGCGTCGCCCCACGCCAGTGGCCCGATCATCACGAACGGCTTGTCCTGATGCACGAAAACGTCGTTGCGCACCTCGACCGGCTGGTTCGGATCGTAACCGGGCGTGGCCGGCCCTTCCGGCCGGCTCAACTCGCGCTCCGCCTCCAGCAACAACCGGTCCACCTTCGCCAGCTCATCCGTGGCGATCGAGTACTTCCGCTGTTGGTCGAAATCCTCCAGAACGTACTGATCGAGGAACATCCTCGCCGTGGTCAGATACACCCGCGCCATCTCAACGTCGCCACGGCCTTCAGCCGCGACGGCGTCAAGTCGCTCTAACTCTTTCAGCAGCGTCTGCCGCCGGTTCTCCATCTCCGTCCGCGAAAACACCCGCAGATAGATCGCCTGTGACGAGGCAATCGCTTGGCCGGATGAGTCCGTGATCCGCACGCTCAGGCTGTATTGTCCCGACGGCTGATCGTCAAATAAGTCGCCTTGCCACTTGATCGTCGAATAGGGGGGCTCCAGCGGGAGGGCTTCGGCAAGCTCCCAGCTCCGGCCGTCATGGGACTGGACCGTCACCACCAGCGTCCCCGCCGTCTCCTCCGTAACCTCCAACTCTGCGAGCAGCTCAATCGCATCCTCCGTCGAAAGCTCGCCGCGGGCTGAGCACTGCAAGTAGCCCGCCCGCACGGGCCCGCTGACCGCGAGGGACTGCGACGGCACATTCGTCCACTCCGCCGGCGGCGGCACAAATCGCAGGTTGTCCACCACGAACGCCACCTTCCGCCCATACGGCACGTTCGCAGCCTGGTTGTCCATGTCGAACCGGATGGTGTCCGTGTGCGGCCGCGTATGCTCCACCCGCACGCGCACCGTCTGCCACCGATTCGCCTCCAGATCGCCCAGCGAACTCCAGCAGCACGGCAACTGCCCCTGCCCCTGTTGCCGCCCAAAACGCGCATAGATCGGAAACCGGATATCCTCAAGCGGATACACGTCAAACACGAACTCCCGCACGCCCTCGATCGAAAGCTGCGGGTCCAGCGAATACTCCCAGCAGAACCACATCGGAGCCTCGCGGTTGGCGACAAAGTGAAACTCCAGCCCCTTCTCACCCGGCCGTCCGGGCGCATCGACCACCCGCACGCCGCCTCCATTCCCGTTCATCGCGCCGCCGAACCACCAGCCCTGCTCCCGCTCCATGTCCAGCACGTTCCGCGGATACACCTTGCCGTCCGTGACATGCGCCGCGTTTTCCGGATATTCCATAACCACATCGCCAAGCAGCGAACCGGCCAGAGCCACGGACATGGTTCCAATCAAAACCGCAATTCGTAGCATCACTGCTCCAACTTTCCAGCGTCAAAGATCGCTTGCTCTACCCGTCGTTTCTCGGATGACAAGACGTGCATTCAAAACCGCCTGCTGCGCCGGACGCTGTCCCTCCAAGCGATCCAGCAGACCCGTCACGGTCACTTCGGCCAACAGTGCGATCGGTATCTGGATCGACGTCAAGGCCGGACTGATCCACGTGGCCAGCGGACAGTCGTCGATTCCGATCACCGACAAATCCTGCGGCACGCGTAACTCCGCTTCGCGGCACCAGCGGATCACCCCGCACGCCATCAAGTCATTTCCCGCAATGATCGCCGTCGCCCCGCGCTGCGCCAGCACCGCGCCAAGCCGGTATCCCGACTCGGCACGCCCGTCGCCGGCAACGATCAGTTGCTCGATCGGCTTTTTGCCTCGGACGGTGTACGCCTCGTGGAACGCCCGTTGGCGCTCCTCCATCGCCACGTCCCAAGCCGTATCCGGGATCGCGATAAAACCAATTCGCCGATGGCCCAGGCCCCAGAGGTGCTCGAGCGCCTCGCGGACGCCGACGTCGTAATTCACATACGCCGGCGACTCGGGATGCGGCCGCAGGTACGTCACCACCGGCACTTGCCCGCTTTCCCGAACCGCTTGGCTCAGCGTCACTTGCGGCGCCAGGTTGATCGCCCCGTCCACCATGCCGGTCGAAAACTGCCGCAGGTACTCCATGGCCCGCTCATGATCGCCGTGCGTCAATCCCAGCATCACCTTATAGCCGTGACGCGAAAGCTCCCGCTCCAGTGCCTCGACCAGCGCGCTGGTGTGGGGGTTGTGAAGTTCCTGGACCAGCACCCCGATCGTCCGCGTTCGTTTCGTCGCCAGCACCTGCGCCGCGTGGTTCGGCCGGTAACCCAACTCCCTTGCCGCCGCCATTACGCGCTGTTTGGCCTTGGGGCTGACGGACTTGCGGCCGGTAAAGGTGTTGCTGACCGTGCTCTTGGAGACCCCCGCCCGCACCGCCACCGCTTCGATGGCTGAGCTTCTACCAGATGTGTTCCGTCCAACTGTCATTGCCAAGCCTCGCCTTGTGCGTGCCACGACTGTGAGTTTAGCGTACTGCAGCGGAGAAGTAAACCGGTTTTCCGCCAAAATTGAGACGCTAGTGGTGTGTATCGATTAAGCATTGCCAGGCAAGAGGTTAAGGGTAAATGCTGCGAGAACCGATTTACTGCGCCCTGCGCAACGGGGCCTACCAGTGATGCGGGGGATGTGCTCCCTGGGGCGAGCCAACCCACGCCGCGGCGTCGGCCCAGATGACGGCACCGCTGGTATAGGCTACGTTGCCGCCTTCCTTGGCGTGCGAGAGGTACCCGCATTCGCGATACCACGGGCAGAAGTAGTCCAGGCCGGCGTACATGTCCCAGATTATGGGTGTTCCCGTCGACAAACCAGACAAGTATCTGGCTGGGTCCAAGGGAACCCAGTTGTTGTTGATGATGCAGTCCCACTGATAGCTGATCTGGACGCTTCGGAAGGGTTCGTTCCGCACCATGGCGTATTCGTCGAAACTGTCGCCGTAGTATTCCCAGACCGGGGCCACGGTCAGCGGCCCGCCCACCGGGGAACCGGGACAGTGGAAGGCTGCCAGGATATCCGCCTTGGGGTTCGCTTGGTCATTGTCACCCATCAGGAGTCGCGGCGAGGCCCGGTAGCCGTAGACGCTGGCGTCTGGGCCGCTGCCGGTATCCGGATCGCCCATGCTATTGTAGGGGAAGAAGCCGCCGAACTCATCGGTGTACATGAGCATCGCGGTGGTCAGCGTCCGCAGATTTGCCCCGCAGAGGGCCCGCCGACCGGCCTCTCTGGCCCGGGATAGAGCGGGCAGGAGAATCGCGACCAGGACGGCAATGATGGCGACGACGACCAGCAACTCGATGAGGGTAAAGGACTTGAGTACCCGGATTCCCGGTTCCGGATGGGTCGCATTCGAATGTATCGACGTTCTGGCCATGATTGAGGCTGGCTCCTTAACGGCGAAACGGTTGATGCGATGAGCTTCCATGTAAGATTATCGCAAATCCTCGCGTAGAGTCAACGACCGGACGCCTGTGCCGACCGGTGGTTTGGCTTGGCGGGGCTTGGAAGTGTTGTGGAAGTGGCCTGCGGCTCTACTCTTGCGCGGCGCCGGAGGAGGCGATGGCGGCGTGGACGTAGTTTGTGGAGGGTCGCACGTCGATGAAGGCGCGGCCGTAGTCGATGTGGCCGTGATCGCGGTAGATTTTGGCCAGTTGCTCGAGTTTCTGCTGCCAGGTGATTTCCAATCCGCGTTCGGTTCGCGGCGGGAGGCCCCATCGGATGACCGTGTCGCGGTCGGTGAGCAGCACGATCCAGCACGCCATGGGGTCCAGGCGGCCCTTGTAGTTGGCGACGTCGACCGCCTTGACCTGCTGGCGGTACGGCCGCGATTCGAGAAGCTGGACCATCTCCAGCGCCACGGCCAGGTCGGGGCTCTGCCAGACCATCCCCTGGTTGGGCGGCGAACTCGGGCAGCCGCGAATCTCCATCAAGCCGCTGTTGGCGATCACCTCGACGGGATACCGTCCCGGGAGGACGACCGCCCGCTCGTCGATGAGGTATCGCCAGCCGTCGACGGCCACCGCGGCCACCGGACGGCGGAAATCGCACTGGGCCACCATCTGGCCGCGGGCCGATCGGCGGACCCAATGCACGTGTTGAATCCACCCGCTGTGCGAGAGCTGCTGGGCGAAGAGCTCCGCCAGGAGGTGATCCTGGCCGTTGCGATGGACGGCTTTGAGTTCCTCGTAGATCGGGGCCTTGGCGTCTTCGAGGATTTCGGTGGCCAAGGATTTCATCATCCACGGCGGCTGCTCGTGGAAGCTGACCACCACCTGGGTCGAGGTGAAATCCGGCAGCGTGCGGACGTATTTGTCCAATTGTCGCATGCCGACGATGGCGAGCCACACCGCCGCCCCCGCGACCATGGTGAACCGGACCATGCGGGCCCATCGGCTCGGCGGCTGATCGCCGTCGCCGGTCAGCCATCGCCAGCCGCCGGCGAGACGTTCGCTGATCGTGGGCCCATTCGATCTATCCTTTTTGGATTTCTTGTCGGACTTCCTTGCCATTATCTACCTTTAGCTTTCGCTCGTTATAGCCACCCGGCTGCAGTCATTCCACCGCCGCAATTCGTCAGCCGCGCCTCCGGTCCGTCGCCACGCCGCTCTCGCACCTTGCCATCGCCAGCCGCACCAGGGCGTCGCACAGGCGAGGCATCGGCAGGCCAACCTTCGCGGCCGCCTTCGGCAGCAGCGAGTGCTCTGTAAATCCCGGAAGGGCATTGATTTCCAGCAGATACGGTTCGCCGCGGGCGTCCAGACGCCAGTCCACGCGGCAGAAATCCCGCATGCCCAGGACCTGCGCGGCACGGACCGACATCGCCTGGATTCGCTCGTACAGGTCGTGGTCGATGTCGATGTCAAAGAGGTACTGTGTGGTTTCGCTGACGTACTTGGCGTTGTAGTCGTAGAACGGCCCGTCGGGCTTGATCTGGATGATGGGAAGGGCGCGATCCGCCAGGATACCCACCGTCAGTTCCTTTCCGGAAAGGTACTGCTCAACCATGACCGGTCCGAACTGCTCGATGGTCCGCTGGATGGTCCCAGCCAACTGGTCGGCGCGCTCGACGATGGTGATTCCGATGCTGCTGCCTTCGTCGAGAGGCTTGACGACCACGGGCATCGACCAGCACGCCGTGGCGCGGGCGATATCCTCGGGCCGCTGGGCCACGTCGAACGCCGCGGTGGGAAGATCGTTTTCCGTAAAGAGCTTTTTGCTGATCTGCTTGTCCGCTGAGAGGCGGCAGGCCTGGGCTCCCGAGCCGCAGTAGACGAGGCCCCGCGAGTCCATGATCTGCTGTAACTGCCCGTCTTCGCCGAACTTGCCATGCAGGGCGGGAAAGAAGACGTCGGCCGGGGTATCGAGGGCGCCCAGGTCGTCGGGCCGGATGTCCGCGAGGCGCACCTGGTGCCCCGCCTGGCGCAGGGCATCGGCCACCGCCTTGCCGGAGGCCAGCGAGACCGCCCGTTCGCTGCCGGGTCCGCCCGAAAGGACCACAGTGCGAAGTGGTGAATCCGAAATGCCCGTAGGATTATCGCTCACGCGTTCAATGACATTGATATCAGCCACGGCCAAGCTCCTGTATCCTCCTTGATAGAGCATCGGTTGGCTGGGCGAAACCGATGCAGGAAAACTCGCCATTTCCAGCCGCCGGACGATCGATCCTCACTCCCAGATCTCGACCTCGGGTTCGAGTTCGATGCCGAACTTCTCGTACACTTGTTTCTGAATGTCACTCATCAGGGTTTGCACGTCCTGGAAGGTCGCCCCGCCCTCGACGGTGATGAAGTTGGCGTGCTGTTCGCTGACGGTGGCTCCGCCGACGCGGCGGCCTTTGAGTCCGGCCTTGTCGATCAGGGCCCCAGCGGGCTTGTCGGGCGAGGGGTTCTTGAAGATGCACCCGGCGGATCGCGATGAGAGCGGCTGGGTGGATTTCTTGATGATCCAGATTTCGCGCATCTTGTTGAGCACGCGTTTGGGGTCGTCCGGGAGGAGTTCCAGTTCGACCGCGGTGACGATCTGATCGTCGATGTTCGACCAGCGGTACTCGAAGAGGAGCTCGGGTTTTTCGCGCCAGAACGCATTGCCGCAGGCGTCGACGACCTTGACCCGCGAGACGAGGGTTCCGATGTCACCGAAGCGGCCGCTGGCGTTCATCTTGACCGCGCCGCCGAGACTGCCGGGAATCCCGGCGAGCGCCTCGGCGCCGCCCAGTCCGCGGCGGACGCTTTCGAGGACCATCGCGCCGAGCGATCCGGCTGCGCCGATGACCGCCTTGGTGTGGTTGAAGCTCATTTCGGTGAAGCCGGGTTCTTCGAGTTTGATGACCGCGCCGTCCAGCGGCTGATCGGTGACGAGGAGATTGGCTCCGTGGCCGAGGATCCGCCACGTCAGGTCGTTTTCGCGGCATCGGGCCAACAGAGCGGCAAGCTCCTCGTCGTTTCGCGGGCGCAGGAAGTACCTGGCGGGTCCGCCGATTCGGAGCCACGTGTAAGGAGCCAGCGGCTCGTGCTCAGTTACTATCTCGTCCAAGCCAGTGAATAAGCTCATCGCATATTTTCCAGATGTCTCCCGCCCCCATGGTGATCACGAGATCGCCCGGGGCGAGTTTCGCTTGCAGGTAGTCGGCGATCTGATCGAAGCGGGGCAAATAGCAGGCGGTGCCGCCAAGTCTGGCGATTCTCGCCACCAGATCGCCGGAGTTGATCAACTGCCGTTCGGCTTCGCTGTCGCGGACGAAGTAGATATCGGGCACCATCACGACGTCAGCGTCGGCGAAGCTGTGGGCGAAGTCGTCGAGGAGGAAGCGGGTCCGGCTGTGCTGATGGGGCTGAAAGACGCACCAGAGGCGTTTGGGCTCGTAGCGTTCCTTAGCCGCCCGGAGGCTGGCGCGGATCTCGGTCGGATGGTGGGCGTAGTCGTCGAGCAGGGTGATGCCGCCGGCGCACGCCTTGAGGGTCAACCGGCGGTTGGCCCCGCGAAACTCGCCGATGGCCTGGCAGACGATCTCCGGCTTGATGCCGGCATGGTGGGCCAGGGCGGCGGCGGCCAGGGCGTTGAGCACGTTGTGCTTGCCCGGCAGTTCCAGCCGACAGTGCCCGAAGGCCTCACGGCGGTAGGTGATGTCGAACTCGTACGAGCCGTTTTCCAGGCGGATGTCCTCAGCCTGCCAGTGGCAGGTCGGCGAGAGGCCGAAGGTCTCGGTCCGGGCCTGCACGCGGTCGGCGAAGCGGCGGATGTTGGGGTCCTGACCGTTGATGATGGCCAATCCGCCCGGGCGGACCTGTGAGACGAAGGTTTCGAAGGCCTCGAGGATTTCATCGAGGCTCCGGTAGTAGTCCAGGTGGTCTTCCTCGATGTTGAGGATTCCCGCGAACCGGGGCCGAAGGTTCAGAAACGATCGGTCGTACTCGCAGGCCTCGGCGATGAAGTAGTCGCCGGTTCCAGCCCCGCTGGCGCCCGCCAACTGGTCCACGTTGGCACCGACGACGAAACTGGGGTCCAGTCCGGCCCGGCGGAAGGTGTAGGCGGTCATGGCGGTGGTCGTGCTCTTGCCGTGGGTTCCGGCGATGGCGATGCCCTCGTAGCGTTCCATCAGGAGACCGAGCATCTGGGCGTATTTGAGGAGGGGCACGCCCATGGAGCGGAGTTTGACGAGTTCCGGATCGTCCGGCGGAATGGCGGCTGAGACGACCGCGCGGTCGATCGGGCCGTCGATGCGCGAGGGGTCGTGTCCCGACCAGCAGGTGACGCCTTCGCGTTCCAGGATCTGCAGGTAACCGGTGGAGCAGGCGTCGGAGCCGCTGACCGCCGCCCCGTGCCGGACGAGCACCTGGGCCAGAGCCCGCATGCCGCACCCGGCCACCCCGATAAAGTGCACCCGTTTGCCCGCAAAGCTCGCGCTATCCTGGGGGGACGCGTGCGGCTCCGTCCGAACGCTGCTGGCTGCCATCTTGCTCGACAACGCCGATCTCCGTTTCTGTGAATCGACCACTGATCAGTATTATAAGCGAGAGCCCCCCCGTCGGCCAGTGTTGAACGAAAGCGGCGCGGTCTTGACCGCGGGAACAGGCATTTTTATAATCGGCACGGGATGGGTTTTTCTATTAACGGATACGCCGGAAAACCGCTGCAGACGCCAAAGCCGTTGCGAAAGCCCGCGCGAGGCCTAAAACCGATGACCCGACGGGTTCGAAATCTGATCTGCCTCTGGATTATTGTGCTGGGGCTGTGCAATTTCGCCGCCTATACCGTGGTCTACAGCTACATCGGCGGCGACGCCCGCAACGGCGGGGTCGAGGACGGGCATTTTTACGTGGGTGGGCACTTCATTCACGGCGTCGACGGCGAGGATCGGATAGTCTCGAAGGGCATCTGGATATACAGCTACCTCCATTCGATCACGATCTGGCCGACGGTGGCGGCGCTGCTGGTCAGCACGCTGGTTCTGGCCCGGCCGCACATCATCGCGACGATGCGCGAGGGGGTGGTAGGGGGGCAGACGCTGATCGCGGTGTTCTCGACGGTTATTGTGCTGATTTCGGGGGCGATGACGGCGTGGTTTCTGGCCGATTTCGTTCGCGAATTGCTCGAGGCGTCGCATGGAGGCTGACCGGGGGCGATGAGCAACGATTCACATCTGATGACGGTTGAACACTGGCTTGCCCCATCCGGGCCGCTGGCCCGCCGGCTCGGGCGGTTCGAGGAGCGTTTGGAGCAGGTCCGGATGGCCCGGTCTGTTCTCGAGAGCCTGGAACAGCACCGGCATCTGATCGTCGAGGCGGGCACCGGGGTGGGCAAGACGCTGGCGTATCTTCTTGGGGCGGTTCTGCGGGTCGGCCAGGGCGGGCAACGCCTTGTGATCAGCACGCACACGATCAATCTGCAGGAGCAGATTCTGGACAAGGACATGCCGCTGCTCAACGCGGTGATTCCTCTGGAATTCGCGGTGGTGCTGTTCCGCGGGCGCAACCAGTACCTGTGCCTGCGTCGGCTGGCCCGGACGGCCAAACGCCGGCAGAGCCTTTTTGTCGACGAGGCCGTCCAGCCGCTGCTTAACGAGTTGATCGGCTGGAGCGGTCAGGCCCACGAAGGCACGCTCAGCGAACTGGAGGACCGCGTGCCGGCGGGCGTATGGAACAGCGTCTGCTGCGAGCAGGGCAACTGCATCGGGCGGCGCTGCGTGTTCTACGAGCGCTGCTTCTACTGGCGGGCCCGTCGGCGGATGCAGCACGCCAACATCGTGGTGCTCAACCATGCGTTATTGCTGTCGGACCTGGCGGCCCGGCAGCGCGGGCTTTCGCTTCTGGGGCGCTACGACTACGCGATCATCGACGAGGCCCATAACCTCGACGCGGTGGCGGCTGATCACTTCGGCATCGGCGTCGGCCAGGCTGAGGTGAGCGGCCTGCTGCGGGGGCTCTACGACCCGCAGTACGGCAAGGGCAGCCTTTCGGGGCTCGACGCCGAGCCGGCGGTCCGGCAGGTCGAAGCGGCTTTGAGCTCGGCGGCGTCTTTTTTCGGCCGGCTCGCCGAGATGCATGAAGCCTCGGACGACGGCGACCGCGAGTTCGCCGGGGAGTCGGTCTCGAACAACCTTTCGCCGGCCCTGCTGGAGGTCGCGGGCGAACTGAAGTTCGTCCGGGCCAAGGTGCGTGACGAGGACGAGCGTTTCGAGATCACCAGCGTCCGCGACCGGCTGCTGGAGATGGCGGAGGACGTGGACGATTTCCTTTCGCGATCGCGTCCCGATCACGCCTATTGGATCGAGTGCCATCGACGCAGGAGCGGGCCGCACGTTCGCCTCTGCGCGGCTCCGATCAGCATCGCGCGGGCCATGAAGGAGACGCTGTTTGACCGGGTCAACGCCGCGGTGCTGACCAGCGCGACGCTCTCGACCGGCGGCGATGAGGGGTTTGAGTTTCTGGCGGAGCGGTGGGGGCTCGATGAGGCGGAGCGTCTGGCCCTCGGTTCGCCTTTCGACTACGAGAAGCAGGTCACGCTCTACGTCGAGACGCGGCTGCCGGATCCGTCTGACCCGCAATTTGCCGCGGCCGCCTGCGAAGCCGCCAAGAAGTACCTGGCCAGCACGGGCGGGCGGGCCTTTGTCCTGTTCACCTCGCACCGCATGATGCGCGACGCCGCCGATCGGCTCGCGCCGTTTATCGAGCAGCAGGGCTTGACCATGCTCGTCCAGAACGATGAGCGTTTCGGCGGCGGGGCCGGTCGGACAAGGCTTCTCGAGACATTTCGAAATCACGGCCGGTGCGTGCTGCTGGGCACGGACAGCTTCTGGCAGGGGGTTGACGTGGCCGGCGAGGCGCTTTCGAACGTGATCATCGTCAAGCTGCCGTTCGCGGTTCCTGATCGGCCGCTGGTCCGGGCCCGGATCGATGCGATCAACCGGCGCGGCGGCAACGCCTTCAACGAGTACCAGCTTCCCGAGGCGGTGTTGAAGTTCAAACAGGGTTTCGGCCGGCTGATCCGCAGCCGGACCGACAGCGGGATCGTCGTCGTGCTGGACCGCCGCATCGTCACGCGGTCGTACGGCCAGGCGTTCCTCGATGCCCTGCCGCGGCTGACCGTCGTCACCGATCCCACCGAAGCTCAACTCGGTTTGTCATGATCTTCGTTGGGGAACTCCTGGCGCCCGTGCGACTTTCCTTTAAGAGGCACGGATCACGCGGACCACGCGGAGGGAGAGGGACTGAGAGAAAGACTCCGCCGTGGGCGGCGGAGCTACAACGTCGTGTTTCCTTCGGCGTGATCCGTGCTGATTCTGGCTGGAGGTTCAGGAGTTTGCGAGGTGTTGTGTGAATGCTTGCGGGAGGTAGGTGAGGATGTCTTGGGCGATCATGGCCGGTTGGGAGAGGTCGTTGGCGGCGAGATCCGCGGCGAGTCCGTGGAGATAGACGGCCAGGACGGCGGCGTCGAAGGTTTCCAGTTGCTGGCCGAGGAGGGCGGCGGTCAGGCCGGTCAGCACGTCGCCGGATCCGCCCGAGGCCATGCCGGGATTGCCGGTGCGGTTGACGTACAGCCGCTTGCCGTCGGTGACCACGGTGCGATGGCCCTTCAGGACGCACACCGCTTGGTTGGCGTCCCGTCCGCCGTTCATCGTCTTCACCGCTTGGAGAGCCGCCGCGGTCCGGTCCGCTTGGATCTGCTTGATCGGTCTGCCGATCAGACGGGCCATTTCGCCGGGATGCGGCGTGATGACGCACTTGCCCGCCAGCATGCCGGTCCAGTCGATTCGGGCGAGGTTGTTCAAGGCGTCGGCGTCGAGCACAAGCGGGATGTCTGCCTCGACCAGTCCCGGGACCAGGTCGTTAATGCACTCGGCTGGACCCAGGCCCGGACCGATGGCCACGATTTCATACTTCTTTTGACGCACGATTTCGTCAATGAGAACGGGCAGCGCCTCCTTGACGATGTGTCCTTCCTGTCCGCCCCATGGCAGCGGCAGCGACGTGGCGCACCAGGCGAGCGTGGCGGCGAAGGGTTGAATGCACTCCGGCAATGCCATCGTCACCAATCCAGCCCCGCCGCGCAGGGCTGAGTTGGCGGCCAGGGCCGGCGCGCCGATCATGCCTCGCGAGCCGCCGATGACCAGCACGCGGCCGAAGTCGCCCTTATGCGAATCGATCCGGCGGGCTGGGAGTTTGGGAACTTCGATGACTTCCTGCAGACTCATGACGACCCCCCTTGACTATACCAGGGTCATAGCACGGCGGCCCGAAGGGGCGATCCAGGTTTTTGGGGTTCACGGTTACCGGAACGCGGCGCCGAGCGTGAAGCTGAAGACCTGCGTTTCGTCTTCGTCTTCTTCGAGGACCGGCCAGGCGAAGTTGAACGCCATCGGCACCGGACCGAAGAAGTCGAGGGTCAGCCGGACGCCAAATCCCGCCGCGGCGCGCCACGAGGAGATCGAGATGTTCTCCTCCACCGTGCCCTGGTCGAGGAACAGGACGCCGCGAAGGTTCTTGCCGTAGAGCGGAAAACTCAGCTCGTTGTTGACCAGGACCTCGAAGTCGCCGCCGATCGCGATGTCGCCCTCGTCGTCGAAGAACCCGCCGGCCCGCGGGCTGATCCCGCGGAATTCAAAACCGCGGATCGAACCGATGCCGCCGCCGTAGAACCGCTCGAAGACCGGGACGTCGCCGGCGATGTAGCCGAGGCCCAGGTTGGCCGCCCAGATGGTCTTGCGGTCGAACACATCCGTGCGGACGGTGCGGTAGTGGGAGTGCTGGCCGTAGAGCTTGGCGAAGTCGAAATCACCGCCGAAGACGCCCGCCTGCTCCCACGACACTTCGCTGCGGTTGCCGCGCGAGGGCATCCAGACGCTGTCGGTGGTGTCGCGGACCAGCGAGAGCTTCAGCGAGGTCAGGAAGTTGCCGCCCTCGACGTCGAGCAGTTCCTCGGGCGCTCCGAACGCCCCGAAGAAGCCGCCGTCGTTGATGTCGTCGATGTCGATTCCCTCGAACCGGGCGCCCGTCTCGACGCCCCAGATTTTCTTGAACCGCTTGCCCAGGCTCAGGATGGTTCCGGCCCGCCGTTCATCCCAGTCGTCCCGCTCACGATCGAACAGGTACGCGCTCCAGCCGAGCGACAGCGGACGATCGAGCAGGTAGGGTTCGCGGAAGTCGATGCGAAACCGCGACATTTCCGTGCCCGGCTCGACTGAGAACCGCAGCGACTGGCCGGCGCCCTTGAACGCCTGGCCGCGGAACAACTCGCCCCACGTGCGCGGCCAGTCGAACAGGTCGAAGTTCCAGTTTTCGATGCTGATGTTGCCCAGCGTTCCGCTGTTGGAGCTGACGCCGACGCCCGCGATGATCCAGCTCGTCTGCGCCTCTTCGACCTGGATCAGGGCGTCGCGTTCCTCCGGCTGTTCGCCGATGGCCGTGATGTCCACCTCGCTGAACAGGCGGGTTTCCTTCAGGCGGCGCTCGGTCTCCTTCATCTCCACCATGTCGAAGGGTTCGCCGGGAAGCACCTCGAGGGTCCGGCGGACGACCCGGTCCTGGGTCTTGTCGTTGCCGCGGATGATGATCCGGCCGACGCGGTACGGATCGCCTTCATTGATCTGGATCGCCAGGTTCACGGTGGCCGGCTGGTCGGCGTAGACGTACTCGGCGTCGACGTTGGCGTAGATGAACCCGGTGGAGTGGTACAGGTTGCGAACCGCCTCCTGATCGGCTTCGAGCCGATCGAGCAGCAGCACCGATCCCTGCCGCAAAGCCATCGCGGCCATGATCTGATCGGTGGTGTAGATCTGGTTCCCCGCCACCGCAATCTCGTTGATGCTGTAGCGCGGGCCCTCGTCGACCACGAACGTGACGGTCAGGTCCTCGCGGTCCGGGCTGTAGTCGAGTCGCCGGCCGACCTGGACGTCGAGGTGCCCCTGCTTGCGGTAGTAGGTTCGGATCGCCGCGATGTCCTCCTCGATCTGCTTCTCGGCGTAGGTTCCCGGCCGGAGGATCGGGAAGTAGGTGCGGGTCTGGATCTGCCCCTTGAGGCGGTTGTCGGGGATCGAGACGTTGCCCTCGAAGTTGATCTCCCGCACGCGGACCCGCGGCCCCTCGATGACGTTGTAGGCGACCACGCCCTGGCGCAGCGATTCTTCGTCCACCGTCACGGTCACATCGGTGTAGCCCTTTTCGCGGTACTGCTCGGCGATTGCCTCGGCCCCGGCCTGGACCTTGTAGCGGTCCAGGAAGTCGCCCTCGTCGAATCCGATCGCCTCCAGGAGGTCCTTGCGCTTGATCTCCTTGGCGCCCTGGAACCGGACTTCCTGCACCAGCGGTTTCTCGACCACGGTGAAGGTCACGATCGTCTTGCCGTCTTCGGCCGTGGAGGTGGCGTAGACGTCGGCGAACTTGCCGGTGAGCTTGAGCAGATCGACGTCCTTGCGGATGTCCTCGACGGTCGCCGGCTGGCCTTCCACCACGTTGCGAAGCTGCTGGCGGATGTAGGCGTCGGTGAGCGTCTCGTTGCCGGTGATCCGGATTTCGGCCACCGGACCGGCGGGCGATTCGGTCTGAGCCAGCGCGGCCGGAGCGGCCGCCGCCAGGACGAGGATCGCCGCGATGAGCCACGAACGCCGAGTGTTTTTGCCGCTGTTATGGGCCGGATGTGACATAGTCGCTGTGCTCCAAGACAGATCGTCGAATGCCTCTCGATGCCCGAAGCGATGCCGGCGCATAGCTGGGCTGCCGTCAGTGGGAGATTGTAAGGACCGTCCGAGCCCAGGTAAACTGAAATTTCAGGAAAATCAGCCTTATCCCCGCGTGGCGCGGGCTGGGCGGCGGGGTGGGTGGTTCCCGTGCCCGGCGATCACTCGCGTGGCCCTTCGGCGAAGCGGTTTGGGCGAGCCTGGCGGTCGCAGGTTCTATTCGACGGTCACGCTCTTGGCCAGGTTGCGCGGCTTATCGACGTTGCAGCCGCGGGCGATGCCGACGTAGTAGGCCAGCAACTGCAGCGGCAGGGCGGTCAGCAGCGGTTCGAGCGGCTCGATGGTCGCCGGCACGGTGAAGACGTGCTGGCATTTTTCGAGCAGGTTCTTCTCGCCCTCGGTGACCACCGCGACGATGGTCCCGCCGCGAGCCCTGACCTCCTCGATGTTGCCGATGATCTTGTCGTAGTGGCTCGACTTGGTGGCGATGAACACCGACGGCATGCCCGGCTTGACCAGGGCGATCGGCCCGTGCTTCATCTCAGCGGCGGGCATTCCCTCGGCGTGGACGTAGCTGATTTCCTTGATCTTCAGCGCCCCTTCGAGGGCGACGGGGTAGTTGTATCCGCGGCCGAGGTACAGCCAGTTTTCGCACTCGGCGAGCTGTCTGGCCACGGCTTGGATCTTGTCCGCCTGGGCCAGCACGCGATCGAGCTTGTCCGGGATGGCGGCCAGCTCGGTGATGAACTCGTGGAACTGCGTCTGCGAGAGGTGCCGGCGGCGGCCCAGATACGCGGCCATCATCGCCAGCACGGTGATCTGGCACGTGAATGCCTTGGTGCTGGCCACGCCGATCTCGGGACCCGCGTGCAGGTAGACGCCGGCGTCGGTCTCGCGGGCGATCGTCGAGCCGACGGCGTTGACGACGCCCAGGGCCAGGGCGCCTTTCTCCCGGGCCTCGCGCAGGGCGGCCAGCGTGTCGGCTGTCTCACCCGACTGGCTGATCGCGCAGATGATCGTGCCGTCGTCGATGATCGGGTTGCGGTAGCGGAATTCGCTGGCGTACTCGGTCTCAGCGGGCAGCCGCGCGATCTGCTCGAAGAGGTACTCGCCGATCAGCCCGGCGTGCCACGCGGTGCCGCACGCGGTGAAGATGAACCGCTTGGCCCGCGCCAGTTCGCGGGTGAAGTTGGCGATCCCGCCGAGGGTGACCGCGCCTTCGCGCAGGTTGACCCGGCCGCGCATGCACATGCGCAGCGAGTCCGGCTGCTCGAAGATTTCCTTGAGCATGAAGTGCTCGTAGCCGTCGAGTTCGATCTGTTCGAGGTCCCATTCGACCTGTTGAACGTCATGGGTCACCGGCAGGGCGTCGAGCGTGGTGGTGCGGAACTTGCCGGGCGAGACCACCGCGATTTCACCGTCGGCCAGATACACCACCTGGTTGGTGTGCTCGATGATGGCCGAGGCGTCCGAGGCGATCACGTATTCGTCGCGTCCGATCCCGATGATCAGCGGCGAACCCTTGCGGGCGGCCACGATCGTATCGGGATGCTCGCCGCAGATCACGGCCAGGCCGTAGGTGCCCTGGACCTCGCGCAGGGCCGACCGGACCGCCTGCTCCAGGTCGCCCCGGTAGAAGTGGCCGATCATCTTGGCCAGGACCTCGGTATCCGTATCGCTGGAGAACTCCAGGCCCTGACTCTGGAGGTAGGTCTTGAGGGCGGCGTAGTTCTCGATGATGCCGTTGTGGACCACCGCGATCCGGCCGGGACCGTCCAGGTGCGGATGGGCGTTGACTTCGGTAGGAGCCCCGTGCGTGGCCCAGCGGGTGTGGGCGATGCCAAGCCGGGCTTGACGGTGCTGGTCGGTGATCTTCTTTTCCAGGTTCATGATCCGGCCGCAGGCCTTGGCCACCAGAAGCTGGCCGTCGTCGATCAGAGCCAGCCCCGCCGAGTCATACCCGCGATATTCGAGCCGTTTTAGCCCCTCGATGAGAGTTGCCGCAGCCGCTTTGTTCCCGACGTAACCGACGATTCCACACATGGCGTCTCCCTTGCGCAGATTTGGTGCCTGAGAGCCTTATCGTCAAAATCAACGGGCCGGTTGACCCTTCGATTAATCTTTTATCTCTAATGCTGCATTTCGTGGAGGCGATGGTGAACCGCGTCGATGGCGGCCTTGACGTTTGAGGCAAAACCGCGGCCGAGTTCGACCACCTCCCGGCGGAGACGGGCTTCGTTGGTCTTGTCGGCGATCGACTGGAGGTTGATCTCGAGATTGAACCAGGCGCTGCGGTGGGCGGCGTGGAGCATTTCGACCGCCACGCCCACGTCCGATACGAGCATGGCGTTGCCCTTTTCGGCCAGTTCCTTCATGTCGCCCAACAGGTCGTTGGCGAGGCGGGCGATGTTCATCGGCGGCTCCAGGGCGGCTTCCGCGGCCTGGCTGATGGCGTTTTCGCGGGCCTGTTTCTGTTCGGCGGTGTCTTTGGGCATCTTGTAGGCCGCAGCGACCTTGTTCTGGAATACGTCGATGTCATCCTGCATGAGTTGCAGGAACTGCTTGCGGGCGTTGTCGCAACGCTGGAGGATTTCGCGGATCCGGTCTTCGACGTCGGCGTACTTCTTTTTGCCGACGGTGTACTGGCAGACCATTGAACCGAGGCCCGCCGCCAGGGCGCCGGCCACCGCGGCTGCGCTGCCGCCACCGGGGGTTTCCTGCTTGGCGGCCAGGTCGTCGAGGAACTTTGTCAGAGATTCACCGGCGTACTGCATCGTTTGAGCCTCCCGGACAATGAGTGATAACTAATGAGCGTTGCCAATATCCCGCGGGTAAGAGCCGCCACCAAGGTATCTCGGGCGTCCGGGACCGTCAAGCGGAACGTCCTTGGATACGCCTGGACCAGCGGGCGGGTTCCGCTGGTTATGGGACGTCGGATTGTGCTCATAGCGAGATGTCCTGATGGGGTTCGTGCGTGAATTCCAGGATCTCCTTGACCCGCACGATCAACTGGTAGTCGGCCTGGGGCAGCGGGGTGTCCAGCTTGATGTCGGGGCCGTAGCCGTCCATGACGGCTTTGTTGACGATGTTCTCCACCATTCCGGTCATCTGATATCCCCGGTCCGTGGTCGGATCCCATGCGATCAGGCTGACCCGCGGGTTGGCGTCGACGTTCTCCAACGTCGATGGGCAGAACCAGGATTCGATCGTAACGTGATCCTGGTCGGTTGCCTGAACACTCCGGGCCGCGGCCACATGCGGCTGGCCGTCTTCATCGGCTGAGGCGACCAGGATGTAGCCGAGATTGTCCGCCAGTTCGACCGCGCGGGCAAAAGCTTCCGGGTCCATGGCATTCCCTCCCCCCGTTCGAACGAGACGGCAGGCCAAGCGGTATCCCCCGCCCAAATTGCACTATACCACGCCAGACGCCGAACCGCAACCGGCAGGCCGGGAACCTTACGCCGCGAAGATCAGGAACAGGATCGGCAGTACGACCGCCAGGTACACCACCGTGGTCAGCACGAACGCCGACATCGAGAGGTGCACGTTGAGGCCTTGGAGCTTCGCGACGATGACCGCGTTGATGGCGGTAGGGGAGCAGGAGAGGATCACCAGACACGCCAAAGGAATTCCCGAGAAACCGAGCAGCACGGCGAGGCCATAGACCGCGGCCGGCGTGATGATAAACTTGATCAACGAGAGGCTGCCGATGTTCTTCCAGTACCGGCCGATTTCGGAGAACTCCAGCGAATAGCCCAGCGGGACGCCGAACAGCCACGCGGTCAGGTGGACCAGGAACGGGAAGACGGTCGCGATCGCCTCGGGCCGCGGTACGTCGGCCGCGCTCAGAGCCAGTCCGGCCACCACGGCCAGCGTCGGGATCTGGGTGACGTTGACCAGGGCCGCCCACAGGCTTGGACGTGTGCCCGTTTCCGCCTGTTCGGCGTGCCGATACCATCCCGCCAACGGGAAGCAGAAGGCGTAGGTGACCACCGGCGCCAACAGCATGATCATCTGGGCGTAGGCGTAGCCGGTCTCGCCGAAGAGGACGAACAGCGACAGGACTCCGACGACGCCGCGGTTCGAGAGCATCGCCGAGATCAGGAAACTGCCTTCATCGATCGGCTTGAGCCTCTGGCCTCTGACCATCAGAAACCCGACCGCGCCCGCCAGCAGTTGCATCAGGACGCCGAGCACCGGGAGCCATACGTACCGCACCCGAAGGTCGAGGTTCCACAGGCTAAAGAGCGTCAGCGCGGTGACGAACACGACCAGGTTGGCGAGCATGACCCGGTCGAACACCGCCATCTTCAGCACGCGGAACCGGCGCAGCAGATACCCGATCGCCAGGGGCAAGACCAGGTCAATGAAAAAGTAGAGGATTTTAAGCTGCGGGTCCATGGCCCTGAAACACTCGGCGGCGCGGCGTGGAAGCGGGTGCACACGGCGTGCCGGCAACTGGCCGTTTGTCGGCGCACGTCGGGAATTCACCCGACGCCTCGTTCGTTCACGCGATGCCCAGATCCGCCTTTGTGAAGATCGTGTCGAAGGCGAAGCCTTCTTTTTCGATGTTTTCGCGGGCGCCCTGGAGGCGGTCGATGGTGGCGACGATCATTCTGATCTTCGCGCCCAACTCGGTCAGCGTTTTGGCCGCCTCGATGACCTGTCCGCCGGTGGTCGCGATGTCCTCGACCAGCAGGATCGTCTTGCCCTGAGGGTCCGGCCCTTCGTAGGGTTTGGCGGTGCCGTAGTCCTTTTTCTTATTGCGGACGATCACGAAGGGCTTGCCGGTCTGCATGGCCACCGCGGCGGCCAGCGGCACGCCGCCGAGTTCGGCGCCGGCGATCAGGTCGACCTCCGGTGTAACGAACGCCTCGAAACGCTTGCCCAGCTCGCGCAGAATCGCCGGCTGGGTCTCGAAGAGGTACTTGTCGAGGTAGTAGTTGCTCTTCTGTCCGCTGCGGAGGGTGAACTCGCCTTCGAGGTATGCAGCGTCCTTGATCTGTCGGGCCAGTGGGTCCATGTTCGTTTGCTCCATGTGCTTAGACGTTGACCACGCCCTCGGCCCCGAGGGATTTCCGGTATCGGCGGCGGATGGGGGCGACGTGGGTTTTGATGAAATCGGTTACCTGGTCGGGGGCCATGCCGACGTAGCGTTTCGGGTCCATCAACTGCTTGAAGTCAATGCCCGCAAACGCGGGATCGGCCTTGAGGCGTTCGATCAGGTCATTCTCGCAGCCGAACTCCTTGACCTGCCGGGCCGCTTCGTGCGAGTGCTGGCGGATTCGTTCGTGGATGTCCTGGCGATCGCCGCCGGCTTTGACCGCGGCCATCATGATCTCTTCGGTGGCCATAAACGGCAACTCCCGCCGGAGGTCGGCTTCGATCACCTTGCGGTTGACCACCAGACCGTCCGCGACGTTCAACACGATATTGAGGATGCCGTCGACCGCCAGGAACGACTCAGCGAGCACCAGTCGGCGGTTCGACGAGTCGTCGAGCGTGCGCTCGAACCACTGCTCGGCGTGGGTCTGGAACGCTGAGGTGGTCAGGCTGATCACGAACCGGGCCAGGCCGGTGATCCGTTCCGAGCGCATCGGGTTGCGCTTGTAGGCCATCGCCGACGAGCCGACCTGGGTCTTTTCGAACGGCTCCTCGATCTCCTTGAGGTTGCACAGCAGCCGGACGTCATTGGCAAACTTGTGGGCGGAGGCGGCGACGTTGGCCAGGGCTGAAACGAGAAACGCATCGAACTTGCGGGTGTAGGTCTGGCCGCAGACCGGCACGACCCGGTCGAAGCCCATCGTCTTGGCCACGAGCTTTTCGAGCCGGCGGACCTTCTGTTTGTCGCCGTCGAAAAGGGCCAGGAAGCTGGCCTGGGTGCCGGTGGTGCCCTTGACGCTGCGGAACGGCAGGTCGTCGAGGGCCCGCTCGAGGTTTTCCAGGTCGAGCAGGAAGTCGTAGCACCAGAGGCTGGCCCGCTTGCCGACGGTAGTGACCTGGGCCGGCTGATAGTGGGTAAAGCCCAGGGTCGGCAGGTTCCTGTGGGCGGCCGCGAACTTGCCGAGCCGGTCCACGATGTTGGCCAGATACCGGCAGATCATCCGGCCGGCTTCGCGCATGATGATCAGTTCGGCGTTGTCGCCGACAAAGCAGCTTGTCGCGCCGAGGTGGATGATGCCCTTGGCGGCGGGCGCGCGGTCGCCGAAGGCGTGGATGTTGGCCATCACGTCGTGGCGGGTCTTCTTCTCGTATTCGCGAACGGCGTCGAAGTCAATGTCGTCGAGGTGTTTGGCCATCTGGTCGAGGGCGGTCTGCGGGATGTCCAGGCCAAGCTGTTTCTCGGCTTCGGCCAGGGCCAGCCAGAGCCGCCGCCAGGTCGAGAACTTCCGCTGATCCGAGAAGAGCCGGACCATCGCCTCCGACGCGCTGCGGGTGGTCAGGGGCGAAACGTACCGGGAAAAGTCGCTACCGGCCATGCCAGTCTCCGAAATCCATGCCACGGGTCATCCAGCCCGTATCATAGCTTTGGCGCATCCGGCGGTAAAGCGTCATCATGACATCCTGACGGAATGGCACGGA
>JAAYCJ010000228.1 GCA_012729815.1 Phycisphaerae bacterium
CCGGTCAACGTCGTCTGCGGCGATCCCGAGTACAACGTCGTCGTCCAAGCCGATCCGCCCGTCGTCGTCTTCGACTATGGCGACACCGCCGAGATCGTCTTTACCGCCACCGCCCGCTACTGTTTGAGCCCCGGCGAATACCCGCCGACCGGCAACCCCGTCGTCGGCAAGGAGTTCGACTGGTCCACCTCGTGGCACTGGGCGGAACTTGTCGGCGCCAATCCCGGCGTCACCGACCCCAACGGGCAGTTCACCATCACCGTCCGGTCCGACAAGGACGGCGGCGGCAACATGCTCGCCTTCAACGCCACCGACGCCAAGGGTGGAAACGCCAACTACATCTTCAAGTGGACCGACCCCGAATGGTACCCCGCCGCCCTCGAAGGCAAGATCGTCACCGACCCCAATGCCCACTCCGGCGGCTGGAACGTCTTCCTCCGCTTCGATAAGAAAGATCCCGCTCCGCGGGAGTACGAAATCTTCGGCTACAACTTCAACGACACCGCCTACTACGGTCATTCGCTGAGCTTCTCCGGGCCGCCCTTCCCGCGCGGCTGGGAGGAAGGAAACCAGTGGTGCGTCTCCATCACCTCCGGCGGCGGCTCGTGGGACCCCAACAGCGGAACCGACCAGATCGAAAAAAGCCTCGAATGGGGCCTGAGCCGATTCGAGGGCGGCATCTTCGTGCTCCGCCCGGTCCAATACTGACCATCCGACCTTTGCTGTTGAGCCCGGCGATCCGCGAAGTATACTGATGTATGGTCGCCTGCGGGCCCGATCCCGTCTGCGCACGGCCGCCATTGACATCCTCGGTGGGACAACGTTCAAGCGGTTCCGACAAAGCACGAAAGGAGGCAATCGTGTTCCGATCCAGGTCCGCTCTCATCATCGTGATCCTGCTGGCGGCGACAGCCGTAACCTCAGCCCAGATCACCGACGTACCCCGCATCCGCTTCAAGCAGATCTGTCAGGTCCGGGCCAACGGCGACGTCGATTTCGCCAACAACCTGATCTTGCACGACTCCTCGTGAAGGTGGCAGACCTTTGGGAGAACGCTGGTTTGACGTGGATTCCTCACATCCTCCGTCTTTTCGTTCGTATCTTACCCTTTGAATCGCGGTACTTCAGCTTCGTCCAATTGGCAGCTGCGACATCTTCATCCGCAGCAATAACAGTCACAATCTCCTGCTGTTCGTCACGCTTAAGAGTCAAGACAACCTTCTCGCCCCTCATCTTGTTTAAAGCCGTGAGAAACTCGCGACACGACCAATTGAGCGTGCTGGAACCGTCCACGCCCACTATTATATCAAAAGGCCTCACACCTTCCCGATATGCAGGAGAATCGCAATAAACGGCGGCAACACACGGATAGAAGTCATTCCCGTTCTCTGTGACAATACTGACCATGATCCCAAATGCGCCATTCCCGGAATCGTCATTGCAGTCGGGACTGACGCACTTAGGAAACCTTGGATTGTGCTCCCCGAGGAGAAGATGATAAAGCAATACGCCACCAGAACGTCGCACATCATCCTCGGCCGTTGCAACGGCTGCCGAGCCTGACCAAACTAACATGTTTCTCTGTCGTTCGAATACTTGAACACCTACAAAAGGATAGTAGCCCCGACGTAATGCCCGGGAACTGTTACCGTGACGGGAAAGAAATAACCCGGTGTCATTGTCGTTGCCGTTCCCCAACTTGACCCGTACGGTCCGTAGAGATTGATGTGTGCAGTCTGAGTTTGTCCGGGCACGTATCGTTGAGTCGTGTACGTCTGTGGCGGCACAAACTGGCTTTCATACTCGTTAGCATATAACACCGTTATGCAGATATCTGCTTCATTTAGATCATCAACGTAGCGGTAGCCGAGTACTTCCAGGTTGTTCCGTATTATGAAAAGCAACTGTTTTTCTACAATTACGTTCATACGAAGCGTCTTATCCCCTTCAGCCAAAGGCAGAGTAGTGAAACTGATGTAACTGTCAAAGGCTGCGCCGGGGTCCCTTTCGCACGAGATGCTTGGCTCAGTATACACGTGAACCATGCCTGGCTTCAGTTCGTGAGAAGATGAACAGCCTGTGATCAAGAGAATCCCGCCGAGAACAATGACCATTCCTCTCATTGCATGTTACCTCATTTCAATCTGCTGTCGAGGACAAGAGGAGTTCGACATTACGGCCCAAGTCAACACGCCTCGTACTCCAAGAAAACACAACTACGTCAAAATCGCATGACTTCTACTCGCCTAGTCATGGGTTCATATATCATAACCCTAAGAATAATATCAGGCCGCAGGAAAATCCAGTCTGCATGACCGGTCGATGATGGGAGATAAAACACCTTCGCAAGGAACAGGTGCGCTTATCGATAGCCACGGCCGATATCAGCGGGCCCACAGGAGGCTGAGGTTTTTGTCTCGTGTCTGGCCATCCTCGGCGAACTGACCTCGGACATCACCGTAAACAACCAGAAGGTCCTCAACCAGTGCCTCAGCGCCGAAAAGAACAAAGCCTTCGTGCTGGTGCCCGTCGCCGCCTTCGACCAGAAGCAGTTCAAAACCGCCCAACTCGCCGTCATCACCGGCCAGTTCGTTCGCGGTTTCGCCCCGCTTGACAAAACGGACAACAAGGGCGAGAAAGTCCCCGGCGGCGTCCCCACCGTCAGATACACCGACTGCCTCGACCGCATTCCCAACGCCGGCGCGATCATCCTCTCTGCCCAGTAGCCGTCCGCGCGTTTATCGGCACCGGCCCGTTGCACGGCTGAAACATCCACCCGCCTGTTGCCTCTGCCCATCTTACCAGTTCAAGCCGCGACGCCGCCCGCCGATAGGAAAGGTGGATGGACGATGAGTCCTCCACCGGAGGGGAAAGAAGCTTGTATTGCAGCGTTACACCGCGTACGGCCGTGCCGACCACTCGCCGTCCCGACGCACGGCAAACCCGTACCACACCCCAACGACCCGCCGCGACTACTTCGCCACAATGTTCACCAGCCGCTTCTGCGCAACGATCACCTTCAAGACCCGCTTGCCCTCGAGCTGCTGCTGGACTTTCGGGTCCGCCAGGGCCAGCGCCTCGATCTGTTTTTCATCCGTCTCCGGCGCCACCGTCAGCTTGCTCCGAACCTTACCGTTGATCTGCACCGGCACCTCGATCTGCTCCTCCGCCGCCAGCTTCGCGTCGAACGCCGGCCACGGTTCGTACGCCAGCGACTGATCGTGTCCGAGCGTCCGCCAGAGCTCCTCAGCGATGTGCGGTGCGAACGGGGCCAGCACCAGCAAAAATCGCTCCGCCTGACCGCGCCCGATCCGCCCGCTCCGGAACGCCGCGTTGACGAACTCCATCATCGCCGCGATCGCCGTGTTGAACTTCATCGACTCGACGTCCTGGCCGACCTTGCGGATCAGCTTGTGCAGCGACCGCTCCAATTCCTCGACGTTCCCATCCGTCACCAGCGACGCCTGATCCTCGCTGCCCTCGACCATCCGCCAGACCCGGTGCAAAAACCGGTGTACGCCCGGCACGTCCCGCGTGTTCCACGGCTTGGACGCCTCCAGCGGGCCCATGAACATCTCATACAGCCGGAACGTATCGGCTCCGTACTCGCCGATCACCTCATCCGGGTTCACCACGTTCTTGAGGCTCTTCGACATCTTCTCGATCGACTCGGTCAGCGCCTCACCCGTCTCCTTGTGACGCGGCGTCTCGCCCGAACTGTCCACCTTGTCGTACCCGACGTAGATCCCGCGCTGATCGCGATACGCGAAACTCCGGATCATCCCCTGGTTGAACAGCTTGGCGAACGGCTCAGCCGTCGACACGTATCCCAGGTCGAACAGCACCTTGTGCCAGAACCGCGCGTACAGCAGATGCAGCACCGCGTGCTCCGCCCCGCCCACGTACAGATCCACCGGCATCCAGTACGTTTCCTTCTCTCGCGACCACGCCGCTTGGTCGTTGCGCGGGTCGATGTACCGCAGATAGTACCAGCACGACCCAGCCCACTGCGGCATCGCGTTCACCTCGCGCCGCGCCGATTCGCCGCACGCCGGACACGCCACGCTCGCCCACTCCGCCGCCCGCGAAAGCGGCGGCTGAGGCGGCGCCTCCGGATCGTCGCTCGCCGCCGGCGTGAAATCCTCGATCTCCGGCAGCAGCACCGGAAGCTGGTCCTCCGGCACCGGCACCGTGCCGCACCGCTCGCAATGAACGATCGGGAACGGCTCGCCCCAATACCACTGCCGCGAAAAAATCCAATCGCGCAGCTTGTAGTTGACGCCGAACCGCCCAAGCCCCGCCTTCTCCAGGTCCTCCGTGATCCGCCGCTTGAACTCCGGCGTCGCCAAGCCGTTATACGCCCCCGAGTTGACCGCCACGCCGTCGTCGACAAAGCCGCGCCACTCCGCGCCCTCTGGCGGCTCAACTACCTGGATCACCGGCAACCCAAACTTCTCCGCGAACTCCAGGTCGCGGGTGTCGTGCGCCGGCACCGCCATGATCGCGCCCGTCCCGTAGCTCATCAGCACGTAGTCCGCCACCCACACCGGAACCTTCTCCCGGTTCACCGGGTTGATCGCGTACGCCCCGCTAAAGACGCCCGTCTTCTCCTTCGCCTCGGCCACCCGCTCCAGCTCCGACTTGTGCAAAGCCGTCGAGACGTACCGCTGCACCTCCTGCCGCCGATCGTCCGTGGTGATCTCCGCGACCAGCGGATGCTCCGGCGCGAGCACCATGTACGTCGCCCCAAACAGCGTATCCGGCCGCGTCGTATAGACGCGGATGACGCCCTCGCCCGGGTCGGCCGTAAAACCGTTCGCCTTCCGCGCCGCGAACCACGCCTCCGTCGCCACCGACTCCAACGGAAAATCGACCTCCGCCCCGGTCGACTTGCCGATCCAGTTCCGCTGCATCAGCTTGATCCGCTCCGGCCAGTCCAACCCCTCCAGATCTCGCTCCAGCCGGTCGGCGTACGCCGTGATCCGCAGCATCCACTGCTTCAGATTCCGCCGGTACACCGGATGGTCGCCCCGCTCCGACCGGCCCTCGTTGGTCACCTCCTCATTCGCCAGCACCGTCCCCAGCGCCGGACACCAGTTCACCGGCACCTCCGCCATGTACGCCAACCGACGCGAATCGAGGTACCGCCGCTTCTGCTCCTCCGACAACTCCGCCCAGCCGGCCCCGCCCCTGGCGTCGATCCGAACCTCACCCGACTCCAGCTTGGTCTTCAACTCGCCGATCGGCCGCGCCGCATCCGCCTCCCGATCGTAATAGCTGCCGTACATCTGCAAAAATATCCACTGCGTCCAGCGGTAGTACTGCGGATCGGTCGTCGCCACCCGACGCGACCAGTCGTACGAAAAACCGAACATCTTGATCTGACGCTCGATGTTCGCGATGTTCCGCTCCGTCGTGATCCGCGGATGAATCCCGTGCTCCACCGCGTACTGCTGGGCCGGCAGCCCGAACGAATCGTAGCCCATCGGGTGCAACACGTTGAACCCCTTCATCCGCTTGTACCGCGCCATGATATCGGTCGCGGTGTAGCCCTCCGGATGGCCCACGTGCAGACCCGCCCCGCTGGGATACGGGAACATGTCCAGCACGTAATACTTCGGCTTACCTTGATCGGCCTCAACCCCGAACGTGTTCTGGTTTTCCCAAAACCGCTGCCACTTCTGTTCGATCTCGTTGAAACTGTAGCTTCTGCTCATGCTCGCCGTCCGTTCATCTTATGCGCGGTAAATCGCTGTCAGACAACCGCTTGCCAGAGTGACTGAGAAATCGGAATTATAGATCGCCGCCACGGCCAAAACAACCCTGTTGCCGTCGCCGATCGCCGACCGCGCCAACCCAAAAACCGGCCGCCGTTTTTTGCCAACCGCCCTTGACTTTGGGGCTATAATTCTGTGCCGCCAGCCGAGGAGGCCGATAATAACGGAATTTGGTTGATAGGCTCTTTTTTAACTGACACCGTGGTTTTGGCCGATTAGAATTTGGCCGCAGCCACCAGAGGCAACACCCGGTTTCGGGAAGGAGGTTACTGAGATGGCAACACGATCCAAGGCCTGCAACAAGACGCAACTGGAGCAGTACCGAAAGATGCTCGAAGAGCGTCGCGAGGAACTGGTCAGTTCGGTGCGAAGCTACGCCGAGGACGTTCCGGACGTCGGACTCCAGGGCGCCAGCGGAGATAGTGCGGATCATGCGTCCAACGATTACGCCGTCGAACTGTTCGGGGCCATCCTGGAAAAGCAGGCCGGCACCCTCGAAGAGGTCGATCGGGCTCTGGGAAAGGTCCAAGCGGGCGAGTACGGCCTCTGCGAGTCCTGCGGCGAGGCGATCGTCGCCAAGCGCCTCAAGGTCATTCCCTGGGCCCGCTACTGCCGTGACTGCCAGGAAAAGCAGGACCGCATGTCGGCCTACCGCCGATCCGCCGCCGCGGCCGAGCCGACCGAGTGGGACGATAGTTCGGAGTGATCAGCGAGGAACGCTCCGGGGGGATTGCGCCTCGAAAGGGGGGATTGGGAAACCCAGTGGCTTGTCTTTTTATCGGACATGCCGCGCGCCGAGGGCGGTCCAATCTCCAGATCAGGCGCGGACGCCGAGCCGGTCGCGGAAGTGCCGCCGCAGGGCTTCCTGGATGCCGATAGGCACCGGCGATTCGAACCCCTCGACCATGGCTGCGACCTTCTCGTGAGCCCGCTCCATCAGCGGCTTGCCGTCCGGTTCGCCCGACCAGTCGAACAGATCCGTCGCCAACCGCTCGCCGGTCGCGAACTCGCCGCCCCGCATCGTCCGCAATGTCAGTTCATCCATCATAAAGTGCCCGCCCGGTCCAGCCGCTGCGATTTCCTCGACCGCCAACCGGACCGGATCGGTCGGAATCCCCCGCTGAAGGAACCGGGCCAGCTCCAGCCAGCCGCTTTGGATGACCATCATCTCCGTCGAATGCCCGATCGCGTTGTACGTCGAGCCGAACCCATTGATCTGATCCGCCCCCGAAGCTGCCGCCGCCAGCATGAACAGCACCCCTTCCGCCCCGTGCTGGGCGTCCGCCCGAAACGTCGTCGCCCCGCCGCACTCAGTGCTCGCCGGCAGGTTGTGGGCCTTGGCGAGCTGCACGTGGGCGTACTTCCAGAGCACCTTGTCGAACGTGTAGTACAGGCACGTTCCGCTCCGCATGTCCGTCACCGCCGGCCCGAACGTGTACAAAAACGGATGGCCCGGCCGGTAGAGCTGGGCCAGCGCCGCGATCATCAGGCACTCGATGTGCCCGACCAGCAGCGTGCCCGCCAGCGAGTGCGGGCTCGTCGTTCCCGCCGACGGACAAACCGTCGGCACCACCGGCATTCCGTACCGGCACGCGGTCTTGAGCAGCTCGACGTTCATCGCCGTGATCGTCAGCGGCGTCAGCGACGCGACGGCGGTGCTGAACAGCGCCCGACCGGTCGATGACTCCCGCAGCCCTTCGCCGCCCGTCAGCACCCGGCCGATCTCGATCCACTCATCGAGACTCTCCAGCGACGTCACGTACACGTAGTAGTGCTTCGCGTGATGCAGCAAATGTTCCAGCAGCGCCCGGTGGCTCGACGCCGGACCCTCCACGTCGGTCACCGGAAAGTCCATTCGCCCGATACCCGCCACGTGCCCCAGTTGCTGGGCCACAATCGTGTTGCGGCGAAGATCCTCAAGCCGAGGGCGGCGCGGACCGCCCGTCTCGTAGTCGATGATCCACGGATCGGTCACGATCGCGTTGCCGTACTGCTCGCCGCCGCCGATCGTCCGGACGATACCATCCAGCCCGGTGATCTGGTACGTCCGAGGGACCTGGGCCAACAGCTCAGCCATCAGCGAACGCGGCATGCGAACCAGCCCCGACGCCTCGACCGTCGCGCCCGCCTTGCCCAGACGCTCCAGCGCCTCCTCGTGCATCACCCTAAACCCGCGGCGTTCGAGCAGATCGAACGCCGCCCGATCGATCGCCTCGACCTGACTCTCCGACAGTGCCGCGCTAAGCTGCATCGCGTGTCTCCTGAATCACCGTTCCGCGTTGATCGCGGCGATGGTGTTCTTAAGCGCCTTGGCCTGCTCGGCCGCCACGTTCAAATCCATGTAATTCGTCTTGAACTGCATCAGGTGCGGTTGAAGCGACTCGGCCACCGGACAAAGCCCGGGGCTATAGTCGCGATACCGCCCCTTGTAGATTTCCGAATCGATCGGAAAACTCCCCAAAAACCGGCGATTCTGGAACACCGGCTCATTGTACGTCAACTGCCATGCCCCGTAGAGGAAATCGCCGCCCAGCGACCAGAACCGCTGGCGGAACTGATCCCACGAGCAGCCGGCCTTTTCCGGATCGAATCGGCACACGAACGTCCAGTACGAGTTGACGTACTCCGGCGGCGTGTACTGCGGACATAGCCACCCGCAGCCGTCGATCGCCTCCAGGTACATCGCCGCGATCTTCATCCGCAGGTCGACCAACTCGTCCATCCGCTCCGTCTGCTCCAGCGCCACCGCCCCCTGCAAATCCGACATGCGGTAGTTCCAGCCGAGAAAATCATGCCGCAGCGAACTCGGATGGCCGCGGTCCTGCTTGCTCATCGTCCCGCCCCGCGTCGCGCCCAGCGTGCGAAAACCGACGCACGAAAACCGACGCACCATGTTCGCGTACTCCAGGTCCGACGTGGTTACGATGCCGCCGTCGCCGCACGAAATGTGCTTCGACGCCTGCAGGCTGAAGCTGGCCATGTGACCCGTCGTCCCCGCCAGCCGCCCCTTGTACTGGCCCAGAAGGCACTCGGCGTTGTCCTCGATCACCGTCAGGTTGTGGGCCTTGGCGATCTCCATGATCGGGTCCATATCCGCCGACAGCCCGTAAAGCCCCACCGGAATGATCGCCCGCGTCAGCGGCGTGATCCGCTCGGCGATCGAGTTCGGGTCGATGTTAAACGTCCGGGCGTCGATGTCCGCGAACACCGGCACCGCCCCCTGGTGCAGCACGCAGAACGCCGTCGCCGCCGCGGTCAGCGGAGGCACGATCACCTCCTCGCCCGGCTCCACGCCCGCCGCCGCCAGGCAGCAGTGCATCGTTGCCGTCCCGTTGCACAGCCCGATCGCGTACGGCGCGCCGAACCGCTTGGCGAACGCCGCCTCGAACCGACCCACCATGCCCGGACCCGACGAGTTCCCGAACCCGTACTCCACCACCTCCCGCAACAGCTCCATCGCCCGCTCGGTCACTCGACCCGGATGCTTCGGTTGCAGCGCCATGCCCACGATCTCCTTGCCTTGCCGGTTCCCGGTTGACCCGGACGCCGCGCCCGGGTATGCTCCACACCGGCCGACCCGACCAATGACTTCGGGACGGCCGGCAACTGTCATGACAGTATCATAACAGCAACCCAGGACCAAGGTCAAGTGGCTCGATCCGAAAGTCAGACGAAAAGTCAGGTCGCCTACGAAAAAATCCGCATGATGGTCGTCACCCACGAGTTCTCCGACGACCACGCCTGGTCCATGCGCAAGCTCGCCGCCAAGCTCGGCATGTCCGTCGTCCCCATCACCGAGGCCATCCGGCGACTCGAACAGGAAGGAATCCTCGAAGTCCACCCGCAACGCGGCATCAGCCTCAAACAGCTCTCCCTCCGCCAACTCCAGGACATCGCCATCGTCCGCGAAGGCCTCGAGGTCCAAGCCGCCCGACTCGTCGCCGCCGCCGCCGACCGCGCCCTGATTGACAAGCTCCGCCGACTCGTCGCCAAACTCCAGCAGCTCCTGAAGGCCGGCAAGTACGAAAAGGCCGCCCACGTCGATCTGCAGATCCACAAAACCCTCGTCGACGCCGCCGGCTGCGATGCCATCACCGAACGATACGACCACCTGATCACCATGTCGATGATCACCACCGGCTCCTGGAAAATCGCCTGGTCCCACGACGAGTTCCACGGCCCCTCAAGCCACCAGACCCTCGTCGACGCCATCGCCCAGGGCGATCCCGAACTCGCCGACCGCGCCATGCGACGACACATCCACAGCGTCGCCTCCCAGGTCGCCAAACCCGACCCCACCTGATCACGTCGGCAGTATGTTGAACACCTTCGGCAGTTCCCCCGTCCCCAGATAGTAAACCAGTCCAATCAGAATCGGCGCCACCCCGCCCAGCATGTCCCCAGCCACCAGACCGAACATCAGCGGCTTGAGCCGCTGGTACGCCGTCGCACCCCCGTAATGCGTCACCGACACCTTCACCAACCACCCAACTAAAAACGACGAGGCGAAGCAGAACCCAGGATACGTGCTCCAGACCAGAAACAGTACTGGATGAATCGGCCACCGGCTGAACCGCAACCGTCCCGCCGCAGCCGCCGTCACCAGCGCCAATCCCGCCGCGAAACCCAAACCCGCCGTCCCGTCCGGACTCATCCGCGTAATCCGCCGCCAACCCCTAAGCGCCTCCGCCTCAGCCAGATTGTCCTGCGCGGCCAGCCGTTGCTGAACCCGCAGCGCCTCATTGAACGCCATCGTGGGTACCGCCCTGCATGCCCACGTGTCCGTCAGATTCGCCCCACGGTCGTACTGGAAGTATAACGTCGCCGGAATCGCCACCGCCAGACCCATCGCCACCGCCGCCCCGGCCGCCGCCCCCGTCCGCCCGATCCGAATCGCCCGCGCGTCCGCCAGCTTCAACGCGTTCACCGCGAACGGCATCAACGCCTCCCGCGGATCCAGCAGCAAAACCATCGTCACCAGCAGCATGATCAGCAGCGACTCCGGCCCCAACGCCGTCGAACCGAAAAGACCCCAGATCGCCACGCACGGAAAACACCACGCCTGAATGAAAAACAAACCCGTCTCAGCCGAAATCCGCGCCATCACCAGAAAAATCATCACCGCCCCCCCTCCGTACAGCAGCGCCAGCGGCCAGTCCAGCCCCACCAGAATCAACGCCGCCACGAACACCCCCGTCGCACCCAGAAACACCCGCGCCGCCTGCACCGCATATCCCTCCACCTCCGACGACCACCGTAAAAATAGCGCCCGGCCGAACACCTGACCGTAGTAGTGACGACCCGTGTACAGCAGCGTCAAAAACAACCCGAAATACGCCCCGAAATTCATCGAACTCTGAATCTGCGGCGCCAGTGGCGCACCACCCCGAATCGGAACCCCGTACTTCGCGAACGTCCCCGCCACGACCATGTACAGATACGGCCCAATCCCCAGACCCAACGAAACGTCCGAAGCCAGAAAGTACGCGAACGCGACCACCGTGAAGTAGATCGGCTGGCTCAACAGATACGAACCCCCGCCCCGCTCGAACGTGGGAAACAGCTTCGCCAATGGAGCAAAACCCAGCGATGTCGGCGCCGCCACCAGCCGGTCCGGAAACCACGTCGCCCCGTAGTTGTTCATGTGGAACAGAAAAACCCCCGCCAAACCGATCCAGAACAACCGCCGACGAAAAACGCCCCCCTGCGCCCGATCGCCCTCCGGCAGCAACGCGTTCGCGAACCCCGCGATCGGATAAGGCAACTGCTCGTGATGCGCCCACTGCCGGTGAACCACCACCGCCAACGCGATCAAAGCCGCCCACAACGACACAATCAGAACCAGCCAGAACGCCAGCGGACCGGCCCACGCACGCCACGGAACCTCCCCCAGACCAATGTGCCCCAGCCCGCTCGCCATCCCGCCCATGAACCCGCTCAACACATTCTCATCCCCCTCCCCAACCCGCACCAGCATCGGCCACGGCGCCAAATCCAAAACCCCCTCCGCCTCCCAACCCGGCGTCGTCCGGCTGTAGTACTGCGGCAAAATAATCGACGCCGTGAACGTCCGCATCAGCCCCGAACCCGGAATCGCGCACGCCGGAAGCACCATCGCCAGAATCACCGCCAGCTCCCGGCCGCTCAGCGCCAACCGACGGTACGCCCGAAACAGAAGCGGATTCACCACAACCAGAAAAACAAGAAGCCCGCCGTACACCGAAATCGGCATCGTGTTGCCGATGAACATCGTCTGACGCATCACCGCGTCGTTGAAGTACGTGAACCCGCAGAAAAACCCCACCCCCAGCAAACCGATCAGAATGGCCCGTAGCGTCATCGGCCCGCCGCTCCACTTCTCCGAAAGCCCAACCGGCACGCCCTAGAAATGCTTGTACCCACCCGAACGCAGTGCGTTGCGATTCCCGTCAGCCCGCACAATCCACGCCCCTTCGCCCTCCACCATCCGTCCCACCGCCCGCAACGCCAGATTCCCCGGCAACTCCGGCAGTTCCTCCGGCTCCGCGCCAATCGCCGCCAGCAGTTCGAAATCCTCCCCGTCGTTCAGTACGTGCTCCAGCACGCTCCGACCATCCCGGTCCGCCAGCGTCCGCGCCGCCTCCGAAGCCGCATCCACCAGCCGCGCCTCGTCGAACTCCGCCGCCACCCCGCTCGCCCGGCACACGTGCCCGACGTCCGTGCTCAACCCGTCCGACAGATCGATCATCGCATGCACCGGCAACTTCTCCGCCAGCCACCGGCCTTCCTGCACTCGCGGCACAAAATCCGTGTGCCGGCCCAGAATCGACCCGCCAAGCCGTCCGGTCACGTACAGCCAGTCGCCAGCCTTCGCCCCGCTCCGAAGCACCGGCTCGACCCCGTCCGCCACGCCCAACAGCGACACGTCGATCACCAACTGCGACGAACCGCCGCACGTGTCGCCGCCCACGATCGTGCAGCCGAAATCCCGCGCCATCCGCGCCAGACCGTGGTAGACCCGCTCCACCACCGACATCGACATCACCCGCGGCTTGCTCAACGACACCAGCGCCGCCAGCGGTCTGCCCGCCATCGCCGCGCAGTCCGAAAGGCATACCCCCAGCGCCTTGCGACCGACCTGCTCCGGGCTCGTCCCGCCCAGGTCGAAATGCACCCCCTCCACCAGCATGTCCGAACCCAGCAGCAGCGTCTCGCGACCCGCCCGCACCACCGCCATGTCATCGCCGACCCCCGTCACCACCCGCTCGTCGCGACCCGATCGCTCCAGGTAGATCTTGACCCAGTCGATGAACGCCCACTCGTCCACGGCTACTTCCTCGCCAGCACCTCGACCAGCCGCACCAGCCGACGCGCCAACGCCTGCTTGGTCATCTCCGGCCAGTCCTGCCACTGCCCGCCGTAAAACACGCTCACCTGGTTCCGAGAACTCGACAGCGCCGCCGGGCTGTTCAGCACGATCGCGTCCAGCTTCTTCTCCCGAAACTTCTTCCGCGCCGCCGTCTTGGGCTGGCGATCCTCCAACGCGAAACCCACCAGAATCTGACGCGTCTTGCGACGACCCAGCTCCGCCAGCGTGTCCTGCGTGCGGACCATCTTCAACGTCAACGTCTCCGCCCCCTTCTTGATCTTGTGCCCGCTGATCCGCACCGGCCGATAGTCGCACACCGCCGCCGTCGCCACCACCACGTCAACGTTCCCATACACCCGCAAACACGCCTCGTACATCTCCTCCGCCGTCACCACCGAAAGCACCTTCGACCCCGCCGGCGGCTCCAACGACACCGGCCCGCTCACCAGCGTCACCTGGTGGCCCGCCTCGAGCGCCGCGCCCGCCACCTGATAGCCCATCTGCCCCGATGAACGGTTCGAAATGAATCGCACCGGGTCCAGAGGCTCCCGGGTCGGACCGGCGGTGATCAGAAAATGCATCGGCTAAACCCTCGTCCCCAGCAGTTGCACGCACACCCGGTAAATCTCCTCCGGCTCCGCCATCCGCCCCTCGCCCGGCTCGCCGCACGACATGTGCCCCTTCTCCGGCCCCACGAACTGCACGCCGAACTCGCCGAGCTTCTCCATCGACCCGCGAACCGCCGGGTGCGACCACATCCGCGGGTTCATCGCCGGCGCCGCCGCCACAGGGCACCGCACCGCCAGCCACGTCGCCACCAGCAGATTGTCCGCCAGTCCCGTGCTCATCTTCGCCGCCGTCGCCGCGGTCAGCGGCGCCACCACCAGCAGCTCCGCCCACAGCCCCAACTCAATGTGGCTGGCCCGCTCGTTCTGCGGCGTGTCCCAGAAATCGAATCGCACCTTCCGACCCGTCAGCCCCTGAAAGCTCGCCGGACCCACAAACTCTCGCGCGCTGTCGGTCAAAACCACCTCGACCTGCGCGCCCGACTGGACCAGGTACGAGACGAGTTGCACGATCTTGTACGCGCTGATCCCGCCGCAAACCCCGACCGCGATCCGACGGCCCGTCAAATCCGCCAGTTCCATCCGACCCATGCCCTTTCTCCGCAACCATCGCCGACAACACGTAAAAAACAAACGTCCGACAGGGCAGCGGCCCGGCCGGACGTGGGTTCCTCAAAACGGGCACTCCCGCCTCAATGCAGCTCGTCGGGGCTTGGAACGTCGCTGGTTTCGTAGTCGATCCCCAGCTTCTCCTGCATGACCTCCTCGGCGATCACCTCCAGGTCCGTCATGCCGTCCTCGCGCTTCACCGCCGGACGCGCGCCCTGCAGCAACTCCACCCACCGCCGCTGCATCAGCGCCGCCAGCTTGAACCGTCCGCCAACCTTGTTGATGATGTCGTCGTCTTTGAGCACTTCCAGCATTCATCGGCTCCTTTGTTCCACAATCGCCGCAATCTCGTCCACGGCCCGATCCACCTCGACGTTCACCACCCAATGGTCGTAAACGCCCGACTCCCGCGCCTGGGCGATCTCGCGCTTCGCGTTGGCAAAACGCGTCTCGATCTGGGCCTGCCCCTCCCGGGAGCGACCCACCAGCCGGCGACGCAAATCCTCGTCACTGGGCGGGAGCAAATATACCATTATAGCGGCTGGGAATCTTTTCGCCACCTGTTTTGCCCCCTCAACCTCGATTTCCAGCAGCATATTCCGCCCCTCAGCCAACGCCGCCTCCACCGCCGCCCGAGGCGTCCCATAGAAATTTCCCAGATACTCAGCCCACTCCAGCAGCTCATCCTGCTCAATCATCCGCCGAAATTCATCTGCGCTTATAAAATAGTAGTCTACGCCATGCTTCTCCTGCTCGCTCTGCGGGCGTGTGGTGGCCGAGACGCTCACCGTGGCCTCAAGCCGCTCAACCAGACGGCGAACCACCGTGCTCTTGCCCACGCCCGAAGGACCGCTGATGACAATCAGGCTGCCTGGCATGGTTACCTTCTGCGCCCCATCTGCGGCAGTTCCTCGACTCCCGCCTGCTCCTTGGCCTCATTGAGAATCTCCGTATGCCGCTCAAGCTGCTTGCTGTTCAGCAGCCGCTGACGGATCGTCTCGCGGACCTCCTCCAGCGGCTTGGCCGGCCCTTCGTTCCGCGCCGTCACTTTGTACATCAGATACCCGCCGGGAATCCTCCGCGGGCCGATCGGCTGATCAAGCTGGACCTGCTGTAACGCCTGCCACTGCGTCCCAACATTGTTCCGCAGCCGGTCCGCCCGGATGTCCTCCACCATCACGTCCGAAAGGCCCGTCACCTGCTTGGTCTGCTCGGCGTACTCCTCCATCAGCTTATCGAAATCCTCCCCTTCGATCAGCCGCTGGCGAATCTTGTCGGCCTCTTCCTTCTCCTTGGCCGCAATGAACTTGGCCGTGACCGTCTGCGGTTCGCGAAACTCGTCGCTCTGGGCCAGCCGCTGCTCATAGAACTCCGCAATCTCCTCATCCGTCACCTGGACGTTCGCGATCATCGACCGCAGATACCAATTGGCCTGCAACTGGCTCATATCGTACTCGTACAGCTTCTGCCGCTCCGGATCCTTCAGCAAATCGCTTTTCTGAAGCGCCTGGGCCAGAACCTGCGTTACCTTCCATACGTCGATGATGCCGTCGGACTCCAGCGTGGGCATCCGCTGTGCCTTGAGCGCCTCGACCTCGCCCCACGTCAGCGTCTTTTCGCCGATCTGGGCCATCACCGTCGCCGGGGCCGTCGTCGGCTGGGCCGCCTGCTCCGTCTCGCCCGCCGGCCGAGTCGTCGCCTGACCACACGCCATCGCCGCGCCCGCCACGCATACCAGCACCAAAACCGCCCACTGCTGCAGATTCATCATGTGTCTCTCCTCGGCAAATATTGACCAGGTTCAAAAACTATAGCACCCACGGGTCACCTTTCAAAGCCAATTCCGGCCACCGCCGGGGCCCCATGGATCGCCCGGCCCGGTGTGAATCCCCTCTCATGCCCGCCGCGATTGTCCTTAACGTACCAACCCCCAACCACCGGAAATGCCCTTGACTCAGAACCACTTCATCGTTAGACTTCATCAGAAACTAAGTTACTGACGTGTTAAACCAGTACAATAACCAAAACTACTTAATAGCCGCCTGTAGGTACGTATGGGGAAGAAACTTAGTTTAGGAAAAGGCACCGGCCGCAACCCCCAGATCGTTCGCGCCGGTATCGAGGATGTGGCTAG
>JAAYCJ010000229.1 GCA_012729815.1 Phycisphaerae bacterium
GCGCAACCCCGGACAGCCTCAGGCCTCGCGCCCGCCAGAGCGGAACCGGCACGTCGATCCACAGCGGGTCGATCACCACCACCCGGACCACCGCCTCCAGTTCATCCACCGACTCCCCCGGCTCGGGAAGGATCTTCTCGACAATCCCGTCGCCCAGACTCGCCAACTGCATCTGACCGACCAGAATCTCCGCCTCCTCCCACTTGAGTTTGTCCTGGCCGTGCTCGAACTCAGCCAGCGCCAGCGAAAGCTCCGCGATCGTCAGATCGACCCGGGCGTAGATGACCTCCAGGTCCGAAGCCGCGTTGTCCTTCGCCGCCGCCTCGATCCGCTTGAGATCCTCCTTCTTTCGGATCAGCTCAGCCCGCGCCATCTCCAGCTTGTGCGTACTCTCCGACTGCGCCTTCAGTTGCGCCAGATGGGCACGCTCGGCCCGATCGTCCAACTGGACGAGAACCTGACCGGCCCCGACCGCCTCGCCCGGTTTGACCAGCACCTGAGTTACCCGCCCAGCCCGCACGAACGAGAGGGCCGCGTCGCCGCTCGGCTTGGTGATCGCCTCGACCGAATCGGCAAGACACACCGGCCTCGCGCCCGCCACAACCAGCAGAACGCCCGCCCAAAACAGGACGCGCTCCTTGCCTCTTGCCCTCGCCCAGCAGAGTGATGAATCCGCCATAGCTCACGCTCGCTTCACAAAACCGTTGCGCGCTCGCGCACTCGAAACGACACCCTGCTTCCTTCCCCGCCGAGAGCCCGCAAAGACCCTCTAATAGAATATCGAACCGAACCGCAGACGCTGTGAGGGGATTCCGCAGGGGCGAATACGCGCGAGCTGCAGGCGCTGGCACAACGACGGCCGACCGGCGGGCAAGGCTCCTGGTGTCCTGCAAGTATTTGTAAGGCATGGACGTGCGGTCAACGGGCGGCGAGGCCCCCGCCCAAACGCCAAGCCCCAACCGCATCAACGGCACAACCGCAAAAAGGACACGCCGCCTTTTTTCACCCGACCCGCCGAGCGCGTCCGATAACCAAGCCGCCGGCAAACCGACGTCCACGCCATCACGGGCGTGCAGCCCTACGGCTTTAGATACAGGAAAAGGAAACTCAACCCCACGTACAGCGTCACGCCGATCGCCAGCGACCACCAGATTCCGATCCGATTGCACAGCATCACCACCGCCAGCACGTACATCAGCCACGGCGGAATCGTGTAGAGAAAGCCCTTGGCGTAGCTGATCACCGGCGCCTTGCCGCCCGCCTGGTAAATCAGAAAAAAAGTCAGGACGGTCATCGAAGGAAACTGGCTGACGAACGCCGCCAGAAACCCGTGCCCCCGCGCCCCCACCATCACCGTGCCGCTGACCACCAGCCCGCCGATGACAAAATACATGAGAAATTCGCCCATGGTTCGTTGTCCGCAAAAAAACACCGATTCGACAAACCAAAGGCCGTAATCATACCTCTTTCCCGCCCGCACTCAAGCCCATCTTGCCACGCGGCGCGAACAAGGCCGCGGAAGGCGGGAATCTCCGTCCTGCAACCGGAAGATGGTCGCCGCACGCCTCGTCTGACACAGCTGTCCACCGCCGCGCCCGCGCCGGTTCCTACGCCGGTTCAAGCTGCGGTTCGGCGGTCCGCCGGCGCCAGAACTCACCGACCCGCTCCGCCGTGCGAACGAACGCCACGTAAAGCGTCGGCACGACCACCAGCGTCAACACGGTCGCGAACGCCAACCCGTAGATCACCGCGATCGCCATCGACGCCCACCACTCGCTCGACTCGCTGCGCGTGCTCCATGCGAAACTGTGAAAGTCGTAGCTGATGCCCGTCGCCATCGGGATCAGACCCAGAATCGTCGTGATCGCCGTCAGCAGCACCGGCCGCAGCCGCGTCGCGCCCGCCTCCACCGACGCCTCGATCAACCCCATCCCCCGGTCCCGCAACTGCCGCGTGTAGTCCAGCAGCACGATCGCGTTGTTGACCACGACCCCAGCCAGACTGATCACGCCGACCCCGGTCATGATGATCCCGAACGGCATCGAGTGAACCAGCAGCCCGCCCAAAACCCCCACCAGCGACAACACGACCGTCGTCATAATGATGCCCGGCACCAGCAGCGTGTTGAACTGGGCCACTAAAATGAGCACGATCAGCAGGATGGCCACAATGAACGCCTTCGAAAGGAACGCCTGCGCCTTGTCCTGCTCCTCCTTCTCCCCCGCGTAGCGAATCTGGTAGCCCAACGGCAATTCATCACTCAGCGGGGCCAGACGCGCCTGCACGTCGGCCAGCACCTCCGTGCCCAAGCGACCTTCGGCGTCCGCCGTCAGCGTGATCACCCGCTTGCGGTCGATCCGGCTGATCGTCCCGAACCCACCCGTGTAGTGAAACTCGCCCAGCGAGCTCAACGGAATCGCCTCGCCCCGGGTGTTGGGCACCCGAAGACGAAACAGATCGTCAATGCTCTCCCGCTGCTCGACCGGCAGCCGAACCGTGATGTCGTACTCGTCCTTGAACTGGCGGTACTTGCCCACCTCGCTGCCGAAAATCGCCGTCTTCAGGAAGTTCCCGACCACCGCCGTGTTCACCCCCAGCAGCATCGCCCGACGACGGTCGACCCGGAACGACAGCTCCGGCCGGCTCGCCTCGTGGTCGCTCCGCAGGTTCACCAGGCCCGGCACGTCCGCGATCAGGTGACGCGCACGCCCGCTGATCCGCTCCAGTTCCGCAAAATCCTCGCCCACCAGGCGCACCGTGATCGCCGCCCCGGTCGGCGGGCCTTCCTCCTCCTTGGAAACCTTGATCTCCGCCCCGGGAATATCCGTCAGGGCCGCCCGAATCTCAGCCATCGCCCGCGCCGAAGGACGCGGGCGCGTCTCGTACTTGTGAAACTCCAGCGTCACCGCGGCCAGGTGCTCGCCCGAACTGCCGCCGCCCAAGTGCCCGTCCGAACCGGCGCCCGACCCGACGTTCGTGATCACCCGCTGAAAGTCCGAAGCAAACGGCCCGAGCCGCTCCTCGACAATCCGGGCCAACCGGTCGGTCTCGTGGATGTTCGTCCCCTGCGGAGCTCGGAGGCTGATGATGGCCCGGCGAGGGTCGATGTCCGGAAAAAACTCGATGCCGTGGCCACGCTTGCCGTACAGCACGCCCAGACCGATCAGCAGCAACACGGTCAGGCACACCGTGGCGACCCGGTGGGCCAGGGCCGTCTCCAGGAACCGCCGGTAACCCGCCATGAACCGGCTCGGCCGACCGTCCTTCTGCCGCCGCGCCGTGACGAACACCGAACTGAGCGTCGGGTTGATCACCAACGCCACAAACAGCGACGAGATCAGCGTGATGATCAGCGTGATCGGCAGGTACATCATGAACGAGCCCATGATGCCCGGCCAGAACAGCAGCGGCGCGAACGCCGCCACCGTCGTCAGCGTCGAGGCAATCACCGGCCAGGCGACCTCGGCCGCCCCGTCCATCGCCGCCTGGACCCGATTGCCGCTCAGCGTGTAGTACCGGTAGATGTTCTCCACGATCACGATGGCGTTGTCAACCACCATGCCGACCGCCATCACCAGGCTGAACAGCACGATCATGTTCAACGTGTAACCGAGCAACTGCAGCACCACGAATCCCAGCAGCATGCTCAGCGGAATCTCGACCGCCACGATCAGGCTGGGCCGCCAACCCAGGAACAGCAGCAGCACCACGATCACCAGCACCATGCCCGAGGCCAGGTTGTTCTCCAGGTCCGCCACCATCGCCCGAATGTCGTCCGACTGATCCAGCGTGATGTCGAACCGCACCCCCGCCGGCACACGGGCCCGAAACTCGTCCAGAACGTACCGCACCGCTCCGGCGATGTGCAGGATGTTCTCCCCCACCCGCTTCTGAACCGTCACCGTGATCGTCTCGCCGCCCGCCAGGCGGACCACGCCGTCCGGACCGGCCGCCGGAGTCCACAAACGCGAAAAACCCTCGCGGTCCTTGAACGTGTCGCGAACGCGGGCAACGTCCGTCAGGTGGATCGGCTTGCCCTCGCGAACCGCGATCACCAACTGATCCACCTCCTCCGGCTGAACGAACTCCGCCGGAACCCGAACGTTGAACTTGGTCCCCGGAGTCTCCAACCCGCCCGCCGAAATGTTGACGTTCTCCGAGGGAATCAGGCTCAGAATCTCGGGAATGGTCAACCCGTAGGCGCTGAGGCGGTCCTGGTCGATCTCCAACCGGATCTCCCGCTCCACCCCGCCCAGCACGTCGCAGTTCAGAACGCCCGGAACCGTCTCCAACGCCTCCTCCAGGTCGTCCGCGATCCGCTTGAGCACCACCGGCGATACGTCGCCCGACACGTTGATCATGATGATCGGGAACTCGGCGATGTTGATCTCCATCAGACTCGGCTCTTCTGCCTCGTTGGGCAGCTCCGCCTTGGCCCGGTCCAGCCGGTCGCGAACGTACTGCATCGCGTCGTCCACCTTCACGTCCGGCAAAAACTCGATCGTGATGATCGACATGCCCTCGGCGCTGGTCGATTGGAGCTCCTTGACCCCCTTGAGGCCCGCCAGCTCCTTCTCGATCTTCATCGTCACCGACGACTCGACGTCGGCCGGAGCCACGCCTTCATACACCGTGGTCACCACGATGAACGGCACCGGCACGTCCGGCGACGCCTCGCGCGGCAGCGTCACGTAGCTGTAGATCCCGAACACGGCGATCAGTACGGTCAGCACCGCGACGGTGATCCGATTGCGAATGGCGGCGTTCGAGATCATCATGGCGCGTCTCCCGCCGCCTTCACGGTCTGCAGGGCGCTCTGCGTGCTCGGGTCCGCCGGCACGATGTGGACCGGCTGGCCGGGACTCGCCAGACGCTGGCCCGCCACGATCAGCAGCTCGCCCGGCTCCAACCCGCTTACCGCCTGAATGTTCAGGCCCCGGATGATCCCCAACTCCACCGGCCGACGCTCGACCTTGCCCTCCCGAACCACGTAGACCTCCTTGCCCTCCTCAAGCGGAATCACGCTCGCCAGCGGAACCATGATCACGTCCTGAAGCACCCGGCGGGTCAGACGCACGTTGACGATCTGGCCGCTCCGCAGGCGGTACCCGCCCTCCCCCGATCCGGCCTCCGCCTCGATCCGGTTGGGCACCGTCACCTCAATCCGCGTGGTGCGCGTCGCCTCGTCGGCCACCGCGTTGATGTACGTGATCGTGCCGGTAAGCGGCGCAGCCTCTTCGCCGCGCCGAAGGACCTCGGCGGTCTGGCCGACTCGCAGGAAGTCGGCGTCCCGCTCGGACACGTCGGCCTGCACCTTCACCGTGTCGATATCGACGATCTCAGCCACCACCTCGCCGGGCGCAGCGTACTCGCCCGGCTCCATGACCCAATCGTTGAGGATGCCGCCGATGGGGGCGGTGATCGTCGTGCGGGCCAGCATCCGCTGCGCTTCATCGAGTTGGGCCCTGCTCACGTCGCGACGGGTGCGCATCTCGTTGAGCTCCGTCTCCGACGCGACGTTCTGCTCGTGCAACCCCCTGATCCGCTCAAACTCCTGCTGGTCGTACGCGTGCTGCGCCGCCACACGCTCCCGCTGCGCCTCCAGCAGCTCCCGATTCAGAATCACCAGCGGATCGCCCGCGCTCACCGGCTGACCCTCCGCGATCTCGCTGCCCGCCGGCAAAACGCCGCGCGGACCGCTCGCCTCCGACGCCCGAACCCCGTAACCCTCGATCCGCCCCGAAACCTCCGCAGCCACCTTGACCACCGCGTTCGGCTGAACCACCGCGGGCAGCACGAACGTGTCCGCCAACTCCGCCACCGGCGAAACCGGCCGCACCGTCACGTTCACCGGAACCGGCTCGACCGGAGGAACGCTCTCCTTCGCCGTGGGAATCGAAGCCACCAGACCCACAAGCACGAGCCCAGCCAGCACCAGCCCCGCCGCGATCCACCGCCCGCGCCGTCCGCTCCGCACGCGAACCGCTGCGGCCTCCGTGGTCGATCTCTCGTTGTTCTCTGTGGTGGTTGTCATCTGTGGTGCTCTCCATGTCCGCTGACCCCGTCGCGGGCGCTCGGCGCGTCCGGCTCGGACGGCCCTGGCTCCCGCAGTACCCCTTGCAGGATCGCCCGCATCATCGTCTCACGCAAGTTCTCCGCCCCCCTCCAGTGAAGCCACCGGTCGTCCTCCGGCCGCGTCACGTGCAACGCCGCGATCCCGTGAATGCACGCCCACAAGACCTGGGCGACCAGTTCCGGATCGGCCTGCAACTCCTCCCGAATCTGGCCCAAAGCGATGGCCTCCTTGATGTTCTGAACCAGAAACGCGTACGCGTCCCGCTGCGGATCGCCCCGGCCCCGCTCGTCCAGCTTCCGCTCGTCCGTCTCCATCGTCTCCGGCGACGGCTTGGTCATGAACATCAGCCGGAAGTGATTCGGGTGCTCGATCGCGAAATTCAGGTACACCGCCCCGCACGACCAAATCCGCTCCACCGGGTCCGGCTCGTCGGCCGTCGCGAACATCGCGTCCGCGAACGACTCAAAATCCTGACCGCAGAGCTCCTTCATCAGGTCCGCCTTGTCCCGGAAGTGAACGTAAATCGCCGCCGGCGAATACTCAATGGCGTCCGCGATCCGCCGGATCGACACCGCCTCGTACCCCTCCTGGACAAACAGCTCCCGCGCGGCGTCCATGATCTTCTGACGCACCGCGTCCTTCTCCCGTTCCCGTCGTTCCCGAGTTCCCATATCGAACTCCTCAATTGATATGGTAATCATACTAATCACTGTTCATTTTGTCAACGACGTTAAGCGAATTATTGCACTGTGTTAACAGTTGCCTTCGCAACGCGAGGGAGGAACAGCACACGCTCTGACCTATAGACGAGGCAGGGGAACGAAATCAGGGCGGTCGTCGATGATCAGTTTGGCCAGGAGTTCCGAGAAAGGAACTTCCAGTGCGCCTAAGTTGCGGCTAACCATGAGGTTAGCAGCCAGGCCCGCCGCTTCCCCCAGGGCCATCATCGTCCGACTCAAACGGCACGTCGAGCCGGCGATGTGGCTGAAGCCCGCGCAGCGGCCCGCTGCCAACAGATTCTCCAACCCCTTGGGAATCAAGCACCTATACGGCACGCCGTACGGCCGGTCAAGCCACTGGTGCAGATGCCCCTGACCGTGGACATCCAGCGGATGGTCGCAAATCGCAACCATGTCCGCGTGATCCTGCCGGTCGTACCCGGTCATCACGTCGTGCTCGGTCAGCGTGTACTCGCAGACGATCCGCCGCGTTTCGCGAACGCCGATCTGCGGGGCGGTGCCCATAAAACGACAGCGGCGATACCACGGATCGCGGCGGCGGAAGTAGTCGAAGTGCGAGAGCGACCGCCGCCTGGCCTCGGCCAGCAGCGCGCCGCGGTCCTCGTCGATCCAGCGGATGCCCGCCATCGAGCCGCACGTGTTGATCGTCCGGTAGCCGGGCGGGCACTCCAGGACGTGGGCGTCCTTGTCCAGCAGGCCGGGTTCCACGTCGTCGGGCAGGTCGAAGGGGACGTCTTCGCCGGTGTATTGGACGGCGTAGATCAGGTCAAGGGCGTTGAGCCGCCGCTGAGGGGTTTGCGGGGCGTGCGGTTCGTTGAAATCGGATTGGGCGTCCTCGCCCAACCGCCATTGGCAGCCGGCGGCGACGCAGAGATTGCCGTCGGCTGAGGAGTCGATAAATACGCGGGCGGCGATGCGGTGCTGTTGTCCGTCGCGAACCACGACGATGTGCCGGACGCGCGTGCCTGCGACTTGGGCGGCGACGAACGGGGTATCGGTCAGCACCCGCAGGTTGGGGTGTTGACCGAAGAGTTTTTCGACCGCCCAGACGTACAGGTCCACCGGAAACGGCAGCGACCAGCGGACCTCCGGCGGCGCGCCGCGGAGGGTGGATTCGTAGGGCACAAGCGGATTGGGATGGTGCGGCAGCATGGTTTGCCAGATGGTTTTGGCCAGGCCGCTGCCGCCGGCTGAGGGTTCCCAGCCGTTGATCCAGGCATTGACCGCCGTCCCGCCGATCCGCTGGTTCTTCTCGATCAGGATCACACTGGCCCCGGATTCGGCGGCGCGTACGGCGGCGCCGATCCCGGCGCTGCCCGCGCCCACGATGCATACGTCGCAGTCGTACATGAATTATTCCTACAGCGGGCTCACGTCCTGGACGAGCGGCCAGACGATCATCTCCTGGACCACCAGGTGGGCCGGCAGGGCGCAGACGTCGGCCACGATCCGGCCCAGTTCGTCCGGTTTGATGCACTTTTCGGCCACCTCGGGCGAAAAGCCTTCGAGCTTGGCCGCCCGCAGGAATTCGGTATCGCCCCATGAGGGGATCACGCAGGTCGCCCGCGCCCCGTGCGGGCGAAGCTCGACGTACAGCGAGCGGGTCAGTTGCACCAGGCCGGCCTTGGCGGCGGCGTAGACGCCCCACTGCGGCCAGGCCTCGACCGCGCAAACCGATGAGACGTTGACGATCGTGCCGGATTTTTGCTTTCGCATCTGGGCGGCGGCGCGGCGCGAGCCGAAGGCGGCCCCGGTCAGGTTCACGTCGATGCAGGAGCGGATCTGCTCGTCGGTCTGATCGGCGATTTCGGCGATTTGCACACCGGCTCCGGCGTTGTTGACCAGGATGTCCAGCCGCTTCGACTTGTCGAGCACGGCGGCAAAGAGCCGGTCCCAATCGGCTGAGCTGGTCACATCGGCGGCGATGGGTTCGGCTCCCACGTCGGCGGCGACCCGTTTGAGGTCGGCTTGGCTTCGCGCGGCGATCCAGACCCGCGCCCCGCGCATCGCCAGCATCCTGGCGATGCCCGCCCCGTATCCGCGTGACGCCCCGGTGACCACCGCCGTTTTGCCCTTGAGCGATTCGTTCATAGCCCGTCCTCCAGATGGCGTTGCGTTCGATCATACCGGCGCACAGCCCCGGCCGCCATGAACGGCGGACCGAGAAAGCTGGACGATTCCCAGGCCGGCGTGCGGAACCCGCTCGGGCACCATCGTGTTGCAGAGGTATAGGCGATCGAGCGAGTCGCTCCTAATTGGCACTTAATAGTATAAATTAAATTAATGTATTTACCGATGCAGACCCGATTCGTATGGCTTCCATCACTGATGGTGATTTTTTCCTTGACTCAACCTGTCACATATAGTACATGTGACAGGTAATCATGAAGCTGGAACCGCTGGCGAAAACGAGTCTTCTGGATGACACGGTGCATACGCTTCAGCGCAGCATCATCGCGGGCGGCTACGAACCGGGCAGCGTGCTGAGCGGCGAGGGCAAGATGGCCCAGGAGCTGGGGGTGTCGCGTACGGTGGTCCGCGAGGCGATGCGGGTGCTGGAGGCGCGGGGGTTGGTGGAGATCGCCCAGGGCAAGGCGCCGCGGTATCGGGGCGGCAATCCCGAGGCGGTTTCGGCGAGTCTGGAAGTCCTTCTGATGCGGAAGGATCACGGCTTGATGGACCTGCTGGAAGTTCGGCGTCATCTGGAGACCGAGATCGCCGCCCTGGCGGCTGAGCGGGCGACGCCCGAGCAGATTGAGGCGATGCAGCAGGCGATCGACGATCTGCGGTTGGCGAAGGATGATCTGGACGCGATGGTCGAAGCGGACATTCGGTTTCACAACCTGCTGGCCGAGGCGACGGGCAACCTTGTTTTCCGCATCATTCTGGAACCGCTGATGGGCGTGTTGCAGGCGGCGCGTCGTCAGACGCTGACGGTGTCGGGGGCCGCCCATCCCGCGGACCGGCATCAGATCATTCTCGAGGCGATCAAGCGGCGTTCGCCCGATGAGACCCGCGAGAACATGGCCAGGCACCTGGAATTGACGGCGCAGTTCGTCGCCCGGCATTACCGGCCGGCGGATTAGCCGAGACGTCACATCGTTCGTCTTGACCGGGGTATTGCGAGCGGCACCGAGGAACGTGCCTCGAAACAGCCGCTCTGGGCTTTCTGTAAGGAGGAAGAACATGTTCAAAGGCAGCGTGCTTGTCTTGGCAATGGTATTGTTGGGCGCGTTGGGCGCGTCGGCCCACGCCGACGGGGTGATCAGCATGAATATCGTCACCGTGAGTGAGAACTTCCTGAGCCCCGAACTTGTACCAGGCAACAGCTTTACGGCCGGTGTGGTCCCCGCGGCCAAGTGGAACGATTCCACCACCCCCTCGGGCGCCTGGATGGGCATGCACGACGATGCCGGTACTTGGAACGGTGCGGAATTCACCATGTATTACACCACGAATTACACGCCTCAATCACCGTGGCCCGGATATTCCGCAGCCATGGCCAATGAGGCGGACAACAAACTCCTGTCCGGGCACGTCTATAACCAGTCGGGAACCGATACCCTCGCTCAATTCCGTTATATCCCCTACGCGGCGTACGACGTGTACATCTACTACAACAGCGCCGCCGTGACAAACAACTATCAGACCTTCGCGATCGACGGCACGTCGTTCTCGGCGGTCGGATCGGAATTGACGATGGGAGCGGATTCCGCGTTCGTGCTGTCCGACGGGACCAACGACGCCAACTACGTGAAGTTCTCGAACGTGAATCTGGCTGAGTTCACCCTTCGGGCTTCTTCGACGGGCAGTTCGTACAGCTACTTCAACGGCTTCCAGATCGTCGAGGTGCCCGAGCCCATGACGATCGGCCTGCTGGCCTTCGGCGGCCTGCTGCTTCGCCGACGGGTTTAGCCGGGTTACTCTCCGCTGAAAAGGCACGCGTGGAAAGCGGCTGATCCCAAAACGATCGGCCGGCGTTCCACGCGTCTTTTTGTTTTTACCGGTTCAATCCAGTCCCATCGACGCCGGATCGAAAGACCTGGACAATCCGCAGGTCCGGTGATAGAAGATCCTTGGGCGCCGGCCGGTTCGATATATGCCGAAACACCGCTGCGAGGACATGTTGGACGAGGTTTTGGGGGGGACGAGTTTTCGTCTGTACAAGGCGTCGTGGGAGACGATCGAGCGGGAGGAATCGTACACGGTCCAATCGCCGTTCGCCCGGCTGCTGTGGATCAAAGAGGGCGACGGGGCGGTCCACCTATTCAGCCGGACCATCCCCTTGAAGGCCGAGCAGTGCGTTCTCGTGCCGACCGAGACGGCGGCGCGGTTCGAGAAGCCGGCGGGCCTGAGTTTCTACTGGACGTACTTCCGCGCGGACTACGCCGGCTGCGTCGATCTGTGCGAACTGCTGGCGCCGTCGCGTCTGACGGTTCGGATCGCCGACGGCGAGCAGCGGTTCGGCGAGCTGATCCGGTGCTTTAACCGCGACGAGGCGGCGGCGCGTCTGCGGAGCACCGCCGTTCTGATCGATCTGCTGGCGCGTTTTTTCGAGGGCTGCCGGCTCGACGCGGTTCGGGAGAAGATGTCGCGGATGTCCCGGCTGGTCGGGGTGATCCGGTTCATCGACGAGCATCTCGACCGGTCCATCGGGATCGGCGAGCTGGCCGCCCGGCTGCATTTGAGCGAGAAGTACTTTTCGAATCTGTTTTCATCGGTGATGGGCGAGCCGCCGACGGTTTACATCAACCGGCGGCGGATTGTGCGGGCGAAGCGTCATCTGCTGTTCTCGTCGCTGCCGATCGAGGCGATCGCGGGGAAGGTCGGGTTCGCCGATCCATTCTATTTCTCGCGGCTGTTCCGCCGGTACGAGGGGGTTTCGCCCCGGACGTATCGGCGTCAGCAGCTTTCGCGGTCATGAGAGGCCGAACGGCGGGTGAACCTCGCCTGCGGCGAGAACCTCCCGCCCTACCATTGCCCGTCAGAGCGTCACGCGGGTTCCGCTTTTTTGCGATTGGTAGGCGGCGGCGACGACGGCGAGGGCGGCCTGGCCGTCCTCGAAGGCGACGGCGGGTTGACGGTCACGGACCAGGGCGTCGATGAAGTCGTCGAGGCATCGGCCGATGGAGTAGTACCAGAGGGGATTGTCGTTGTCGGTCGGCACGGTCGGGACGGCGACGGCGGAGCGCTCGATCGCCTGGCACCGGACAAAGCCGTCGTCGCAGACGGCTTTCTTGGCGGCTTTGACCAGCGTCAGCGGACTGGCGCCGCTGTCGTCGATGACCAGGGTGCCTTCGGTTCCGTAGATGGTCTTGGGTTCGGTCCAGGGCAGTTCGGTCATGGCGTACGAGGCGGCCAGCGTGCCGACCGCGCCGTTTTCAAACTCGATGGTGACGAACGCGCTGTCCTCCTCCTTGTGGGCGGGCTTGACCATGAAGCGTTTGGTGACGGCGGAGACGCCAGCCGCCTCGCCGAGCAGGAACCTCATCAGGTCGATGTGGTGGATGCCCGAGTCGATCAGCACGCCGCCGCCGGACTTTTCGCGGTCGCCCTTCCAGTGGTCCGGATCGTTCATGCGGTCGATTTCATTGCCGAGGATGAAGCTGGTCATGAACATGGGGCGGCCGATCGCCCCCTGGTCGATAAGCCGTTTCGCCTGTTCGTGCATGGGCATGAATCGCTGATTGAGCACGCCGAAGAGCCGCCGTTTGGCGGAGTGGGCGGCGGCGATCATCCGCTGAGTCCCTTCGACCGAGAGGGCCGGCGGTTTTTCGCAGATCACGTGCTTGCCCGCCCGCAGCGCCTCGATCGAGACGCCCTCGTGCAGGTGCGAGGGGAGGCAGACGTCGATCAGGTCGATGGCCGGATCGTCGATCAGTTGTCGGTAGTCGCTGAGGCCGGAGAGGCCGTAGCGCCCGCAGAGGCGCTGGCGGGCGGCGTCGCTGATCTCGGCGACGACCACCTTCGCGACGTTGGGGTTCTTCGTGTGGGCGTGGACGTGCGGGTAGCTGATGGAACCCGCCCCGACGAGGCCGATCGTGAGCGCCATGGGTCGTTTCCTTGTTTAGAGCATGCCTTTGATCATGCGGTTGTAGTGCCAGGTCACGTAGTCGACGATCTCGTAGCCCGAGCCGATGTGTTCGATCGACAGATACCCGTCGTAGCCGGCCCGCCGGAGTTCGTCGATGATCCGCGGCAGGTCCAGCTCGCCCATGCCGGGGGCTTTGAAGTTGGTCCACTTCGGTTCGAGCGTCCGCTGATACTGTTGCCAGTCGAACGAACCGGGTCCAAAGCCATCGTGGACGTGGACGTGTTTGATCCGCCGGCCGTGTCGGCGGATGAAGGTCAGGTGATCGTCGGGTTTGCCGGCAAGGTACAGGTGGATCGGGTCGTAGTTGATGTACAGGTCGTCGCGTCCGACCGTCTCGAACATCTTCTCGCACGAGGCCAGCCCGTGCACCAGGTGATTGACCACCGGCTCCATGCCGAACTCGACGCCGCGTTTAGCGGCGTGGTCGAGGACTTCCAGGCACGTCTCGCGGAGAAGCTCCCACGCCTTGGGCTCGTCGCGGACGATCGGATTGGCGGCGTCCGGGTCGCCGCTGAAGCCGTGGACGAACGGCACGCCGATCATCGCCGCCTGGTCGATGCACTTTTTGTACTCAGCCAGGTATTCGGCGCGAAGGGCCGGATCGGTGGCGATCATCGGGAAGTGGGCTGAGACGGCCGAGATCGCCAGACCATGGCGGGCCGCCAGTTCGCCGGTTTTGCGGACCTGCTCGTCCGGGATGCTCAGGCCCGCGTGCCGGTTGGCCGGACCGTAGTTTCGCTCGGCGAACAGCTCGATCGCGTCGGCCCCGGTCGCGGCGACGGCTGGGATCAGTTCCTCGATCGGCCGGATTTCGCCCTTTCGCCCGTAGATACTGGTGATCAGCGACGTCTTCATCATCTTCTCCTTGATGGAACCGGCGAAGATCGTAAAGCGCGCCGCCAGCCTTTTCCAGTTGATAATGGTGCAACGGCGGACGGCCCGCCCGCGCCGGCAGCGCCCACCGCGCCGAACCCCGCCCAACCCGCTGCGCGAAGGGTTGTTTGACAAGAGGGGGACACCGCAAACGCGAGAGGGTTACGGAGGCATCTTCAATTTCCGTCGATATCCGGAGGATAGTCCTCGCGATCAACGCGTTGTCGGGCGTCCGTATCGATGTAGCCGAGATTCCGCAGGTGCCACAACACGGAGTGCCAGCCGCACTGGAGCCGCTGAGCCACTTCGAGTACGCCGGCCTTCGAGTTGATGGGTTCGGTCGCGTGAGAAACGGCCTTTTCCACAAGCCTTTCCGGCATCAACACCATCGCCGCGAAGGCGTTGGCCCGGCTCTCGAGGTCCTCGGGCGCCCACGAACCGCTGGACAGGGCAAGCCGGCGGCCACGAGAACGATCGTAGAGGATGTGGCACAGCTCGTGGGCCAATCCGAATCGTTTGCCTGGTCCGTGCCGGTTATAGGCGTGCGTCGTGTTGACGAGGATCCCCGGCTGGTGATCGGGCGACGCCACCGCCAGACCGCGAACCGAATCCGTAATCAACATCCTTTCCTGCGCGTCGATGCCAAGGTCCCTGATGATCCCGGCAATGTCGAGCGGGGCTGACTCCTGATCCGCGCCGAGGGCCTGGAGAAAATCCTTTGCCAACTCGTAGCCCTGCTGCCATGGGCGAATCTGGTAGGACGGCGGCGGAGGCGTACGTTCCAGAGGACACAAGCGATCGGATTCACGGCCCATTCGCGACAGATCAACCACGTATTGGGCCAACGTCACCGCATCCGATTCCTGAATGTCCGGCGCCGCCGAGGCGAGCATGAGGGCGGCGTCTCCCGAGTCGCTGATCACAAGGTGGTCGGGACCGGTCTTGGCGGCGAGAAGGGCGTCCGCAGCGCCGTTGAAGCGTTCGATCATCCGCTGCTTGATGGCGCGCCACCGGGTCTGCATCGTCTGCTCATCGGCGCCGAGCGCCGCCAGCCACATGAGCCGACGATCCGTCTCCGTCGTCGAAAGGCAGGTGACCCGTCGCCTGAGTTCGCGGAGCGTCGAGGACTCAGGCAGCCGCTCAAGCAGATGGTCGATCGCGCTGGACAAGACGTCGAAAAGCACCCCGGCCACCGTTTCGGGGGCAACCGTCGCACGGCCCCGATCGCAGGTGAAGCGGTAGTGTTCGGGCATGCCCGCCAAAGGGGTCGGCCCCCAGGATACCTCGATGTCATCCCGAAGGCGTCGGAAGACCACGTCGGGGAACAAGCCTCCGTCACGGGCGGCACGCAGAGCGTGTCGCCGCCACCAGCTCGACCATGCCTGTTCCCAGGCGCTGAGCCTGCCGGTGTCCTTTTCGACGAAGTAGGGGGGGAAAGCCGTTCTCTGTATGGAAGACCAGGCGTCGCTTTCGACGTTGCGGACGGGCAGCCTCTCTTCGTGCAACAGGGCGTCCCAGTTCTCGATCAGCCACTCGAAGAGCGGCAGGAGATGCCAGGAGACGCTGGGCAGGATGCCGCCTTCTTCCAGATGCGAGCAGAGGTTCACCCCGTTGACCCAGATTTCGAAAGCCCCCCAACTGGCGCGCATCTCGGGGGAGACGAAACCGTTGGCGTCGGGATCGTCCCGAAACTCCACTCGCAGAGCGAACGTGTTGTCGCCCTTGATCTTTCCCCAGCGATCCGCCATTCGAACGTCCTAGTTCCAGAACCTTTTGATATCGCGTCGGTTAACGACGCCTTGGTGTTCCCATTTCTCCCGAACGGTTTGAGGGACTTCGACCCATCCCACCGGATAGCCGTGCCAAACGTCCGTTCCATGCCGTTGCGCACAAAAGGCGCGGCCCTGGTGATAGGCATACCGTTTGTCGCCTGCCACCTCGCTTCGCTCCAACAATTCCCGGGCCAACCTTGGCGTGACGTCTTCCGGACATCGGGACCCCTTTCGGCCAGGCTGCCAGGGATCCTTATGCTTTGGGTTGCCCTCATATCTCACGAAGCCGGCCCCATAAGAATGACTGCCCCATTATCATTATTATATAGTTCTGTGTTTGTATCTTCAAGGTGATCTAATTTAGCCGCGTCCCTTGGCGTACCAGTCGGGATCTTCGGCCAGCTTTTTCTGGGCCTCTTCGATCATCATGGCAAACGCCGGATGGTCGCTGGGCCAGGCGCGTTCGTGGAAGTCGGTTCCGTCCATCTTCTTGATTTCGGGCATGGCTTCGCGGAAGTAGCTGCCGTAGATGTGCAGGGAGTCGACGATGTCGACGTAGCGGCCGACGTTGACGGGCCGGCCGATCTTCTGGCTGATGCGCTGGGCCACCTGCCGCTGCAGGTCGGTCAGGGCGTAGGCGTTCATGTACCAGGCCTTGTAGAGGTCGCGGCTTCGCCAGTGCGAGTTCATGTTCAGGACGGCGGCGCCGGCTTCGTCGTCGATGATGCGGAACCAGAGCCGCTGAAGGCAGGGCGGGTCGTAGGTCTGCGGGTCGGCGGTCGGCATCCAGGTGATGGCCTGAGCCCGACGGGTGTGGAAGGTCTGGGAGAGTTTTTCGACGACGTAGGCGATCTGGTCCACCGCGGCGAACGGCTTGGGGCCGTCGGCCCGGCTCAGGTCATTGGTCGGGCTGTAGGCGAACAGCCGCTCGTGATATGTATAGGTCCACTTGTCCTCGGCTGGGTTGATCCAGTGGTCGTGGATCCCGTCGCAGACCTCCTGGCGATAGGCCTCCAGCTCCTCCGGTCCGCCGGGAAAATTCTTGTGGATTCGCGGCTCGTTGAACGGGTTGGCGACGGTGATCATGACGGTGGCGTCGCGGCTGAGCGGATCGCCGGGCTTGTCGTACTCGGTCCGCACCTCGACGCCGTGCTTCCAGACCGCCAGCACTGCCTTCTCCCACGCCTCGGGCAGGCAGTGGGCCGTCACCGTCAGGGTCGGTATGTTCCCGTCGCGCGCCATATACGTTAGTCCTTTCTGGAAAGCCACTTGCGGAAAGACCGGTCGAGCGGGCCGCTTGCCCCGGCCTGGAGCATACTTTACGCCGCCCGGCTCGTCAGTGCAAGTCCAAACCGTCGTTTGGGCCTGAGGGGGGCGGAATTCGGCCGCTTTCTTGACTTGAACTTATAACCGTACAACAATTCCTTTGACGTGCGTCAATTAAGTGGTTATTATAAAATTTGTAGTCATCATAACCATCAGCCGTTCGAGAGGAGTTTGCGTTGTCGCCCGATACCTCCGCAAGTCAGACGAGCACGGACGCCGGCGACGATCTGAGGCGGCTCGCTGAGCGGATCTTCCAGCTCAACCTGATGTTCTGGGCCCTTCGCCACAAGAACCGCACCGATGATCCCAACGACCTGACCGAACCCGAGTTCGCCACGCTGGATACGCTGGTCGGTCACGGCGTGTGCACGGTCGGGACGCTGCAGAAGGCCCTTAACGTTCAGCCGGCCCAGATGTCGCGGATCATCCGATCGCTGGAGGCCAAAGCGGGCAAGAAGATGGTTGAATGCCAGTTGAACCCCAAGGATAAGCGGCGGATCGACGTGACCGTCACCGCCCAGGGCCGCAAGGCCTATCAGGACTACCGCGAGCTTCGCCTCGACGCGAACATGGAACTGCTGGCCAGTCTGTCCAAGACGGAACAGCGGGAGCTGATCAAGTTGCTGGACCGGTTTGGGGCGTTGATGTCCGAACGGCTGGGCGGCGAGAAGTAGCCCTTCTTCCGGAGAGGTTTGTCCACCACCGGTGGCGAGAAGGGGGCGTTCGCGTTTCCCCGATTACTTGGCGGCTTTGTCGCCACCCTGCGGGGTGACGGTGGTGGAGACGTTGGAGGGCGGTTCCTGCGGTTTAGCCTTTTCGCCCTTGGGCCACCACCAGAACAGGTCCAGGCGCTGCTGGTCGCTGCGGATCACGCGGCTTTGCATCCTGTTTTCCCGCTGGGGTTTATAGCCGTAGGCGGTCGGGTTCGAGCCGTCGAAGAAGTAGCGGGGCGGACCGGTGTCCCGGCTCTCGGCGCATCCGCTCAGGCCGGCCAGCAACACCAGGAGCACCGCCCCAAGCCAAATCCTTCCACTCGTCATTCCGCGGGTTCTTTCCACAAATACAGATTCTAGCAGGATTTCGCTCCGGTTCAACCGCCTTCTCCGGGCCGCCCCGGCCGCTGGGCGGCTGGAGACCCGTGGCGAATTGGGTCTTTCATCCCGGAGCAACACCCTCTATAATGCCCGGTGGTGGGGTTTTCCGTGAACGGGCAACCGCATACCTCTTTGCCGGGATGATTCCCGGGGACCGGGCCTTGCGGCCGCTTTGTCTTTGGTGGGGTTCAGGACAAAGGAGGATCACATGGGAGCGGGTTCCGCTGCGGACGGCAACGGGGACGTGGGCCGACCGGGACTGCCTCAGAAGACCACGAGCATCTGTCCCGAATGCCTGGAGGTCCTTCCGGCCGAGCTGTACGAACGCGAGGGGAAGGTCTGGATGGCCAAGCGCTGTCCGAGGCATGGGGAGTTCGTGGAACTGATCAGTTCCGACGCGGCGTTCTTCGAGAAGATGGACCGCTGGGACTGGGAATACCCAGCGGAGTTGGAGCATCAGGACGTCGCGTCGAAGAACGGCTGTCCCAACGACTGCGGGTTGTGCCCGTCGCACCGCAGCCGGGCGATGATGATCAACATCGACCTGACCAACCGCTGCAACCTCGACTGCCCGGTGTGCTTCGCCAACGCGAATCGGTCGGGCCGCGTCTACGAGGTGACGGTCGAGCAGATTCGCCGGATGCTCGACGCCAGCGTGGCCGCCTATGGCGACGCGCCGCCGTGCGTCCAGTACAGCGGCGGGGAGCCGACGGTGCATCCGGATTTTCTGGAGGTTCTGCGGATCTCCAAGGAGGCGGGGTTTGCCCAGATCCAGGCGGCCACCAACGGCTTGAAGTTTGCCCGCGATCCGGGTTTCGCCCGCGCCGCTTCGGAGGCTGGGCTCAACGTGGCTTACTTGCAGTTCGACGGGGTCAGCGACGAGGTGTACCGGCGGACCCGCGGCCGTCCGCTGTGGGAGCTCAAGCAGCGGGCGGTCGAGAACATCGCCGGCGCGGGCATGCAGATCTGCCTGGTGCCGACCGTCGCCCGCGGAGTCAACGACCACCAGATCGGCGCTATCTACCGATTCGCGCTCGAGCACATCGACGCGGTGGCTGCGATCAGTTGGCAGCCGGTGGTCTTCACCGGGCGGATTGACTTCCAGCAGCGCCTGGCCATGCGTTTCACCAACGCCGACCTGGCCCGGTGTCTGGAGGAGCAGACCGGCGGCGAGGTCGCGATGGACCGCGACTGGTACACGCTGTCGTTCGTCGAGCCGTTCTCGAAGCTGGTCGAGGCGATCACCGGCGAGCGCCAGGCGGCTGTCTCGTGCCATCGGCACTGCGGGCTGGGCACCTATGTGGTGGTTGGCCGGGACGGGCGGCGCGGGTATCCGATCCCGAAGTTCATCGACGTCGAGGCTTTGATGGGCCGGATGCACGAACTGGCGGCAAAGCTCGGGCAGCGCCGATGGTTCAAGAAGCTCACGCTGATGCGAGCGCTCAACGACCTGCCCGCGATGTTCCGGCCGGACCAGGCACCCGACGGCTGGGACACCAGGGTGCTGTTGGATTTCATGAACGCGTTCGTCGACTTCCGCCGGCGCTATCCGGACAACACGGCGCGGATCGAGGACGTCAAACAAACCGGATGGCGATACCTCTTGATGGTGGCGATGCACTTCCAGGACGTCTACAATTACCAACTGCCACGGGTGCAGCGGTGCGTGATCCACTACGCCGCGCCCGACGGGCGGTTTTATCCGTTCTGCACGTACAACTGCGGACCGAATTTCCGCGAGCGGGTGGAGCGGGCGTGTTCGCGGCCGATTGGCGCATCGATTCCGGCGACCGCCGGTGCGCCGGCCGCTTCGGAAATTTCAGCCGGTCGCCGATGACCGGTGGTATGAACGCATCGAACGACAACCGGGGCGATCCGTGGGCCAGGGCCCGGGCCCAGATGGTGGCGTGGCAGATCGAGGCCCGCAACGTCCGCGATCCGCGGGTGCTTCGCGCGATGGGCGAGTTGCCGCGCGAGCGGTTCGTCCCGGCGGGCCAGCGCGATCAGGCCTACGAGGACCGCGCCCTGCCCATCGGCTGCGATCAGACGATCTCCCAGCCGTACATGGTCGCGTTGATGACCGAGAAGCTCTCGGTCGGGCCGGACGACCGCGTGCTGGAGATCGGGACCGGCTCGGGCTATCAACTGGCCCTTCTGGCCATGCTGGCCGGCCGGGTCTACACGGTCGAGTGCCAGGCGGAACTGGCGGCTGAGGCGCGGAGCGTGCTGGAGGAATTGGGCTTGGTCAACGTGGAGTATCGCGTGGACGACGGAAGCCTCGGCTGGCCCGAGCACGCCCCGTACGATCGGATCATGGTGACCGCCGGGGCGCCGGAGGTTCCCGAGGCCCTGGTCGAGCAACTGACCGACGGCGGGATCATGGTCATTCCCGTCGGACCCGAGGACAGCCAGACCCTGCTGCAGATCCGAAAGGATGGGCAAGCGATCCGGCGTCAGCCGGTGATCGCGTGCCGCTTCGTCAAACTCCGCGGCAATCAGGGCTGGCCTGAAAGCTAGTGCCGTTTCCATAAACTCACTATCGTTTTTCCCGAGCGTGCTGATTTCGATACGTGACGTAGCGTTGCAGGGCTCGGCGAAGTTCGTCGTGGCCATGGTAGTCGGTGTTTTCGAGCACAAAGCGTTTGATCGGCGTGAAGTGACATTCGATGGGATTCAGCCATGAGGCGTTGGTGGGCGTCCAGATCAGATGGATGTTGTTCCGGCGGCACCAGCGGCGGA
>JAAYCJ010000230.1 GCA_012729815.1 Phycisphaerae bacterium
CCCAGCTTCGCACCGGATTTGATCTTGCCGAGCGTTTTGGCCTCCGGCTCGACGATCGTGATCCGCATATCGCCGACCTTTCGGCCGTTCGTGTTCTCCTGGGTCACGTAGTCCCTAAAGTCGTACCGACCCGCCAATGCGCCTTCAGCCAGAACCCGGCCGACCTCTTCGCCGTCGAATCCTGCGACCGAGGCGTGCAGGGCAAGGGCGACCTTGGCCGCTCCGAGCCGGTCCGCCCGGCGCGCGGCGACGCCGGCTGCCTGCCGCAGCGTGTTGAGCTTGAGGTCCTCTTGCTTACCCAAACCCACCAACATCACCCGCGGACAAGGCGACTTGCCGTTCACGTAGACCACCGCCGTCTCGTTGGCCTTGCCGGCAAAGTCGCCGAGCTTTAGCAGATCGGCAATCTTGCCGTCGGCTGCCTTGTCGAGCTTCGCGAACGCCGCGGGAACCGACCGGCTATCCTGATACAGGCCGATCGCCATCAGGTCGGCCTTAAACTCCTCGAACTTCACCTGCTGCGTAACCACCGTCGTCTTGCCTTGTTTGGCCATTCCACCGTCTCCTTCATCGTCGTCAAAGATACTGGGAATGATAGTCGCGCGGTCGGCCATTGTAAACCGAAGGCCCGGCTGCCGGGGCGGAGAAACTCGGAACACCCAGAATATTCGCATTTCTCCGCAACAGGCACGTGGCCCAGCCGCTCTTCCGTCAACTCCTGCTGGACCTTGGGCGGCTGGGAGGGTACAATCGGTCTTTCGCGGTCCTTTGAAATCTGCCGCGCAGGAGGATGCAGTGGAAATGACGTCACGCCAGCGAGTGCTCACGACGCTTGCCCACCGCGAACCGGATCGGGTGCCGCGGGATCTTGGAGGAACCGAGTCGTCGGGAATGACGGCTTACGCCATGGGCGATCTGCTGAGCCACCTCCAGATGCCGACCGAGTTGAAGGTCTTCGAGCCGTATCAGTACGTGGCCTACGTCGGCGATCCGCTCAAGGCGAGGTTCGGCATCGACACCGCCAACCTGACCCCCGAGCCGAAACGCTGGATGCACCAGACGAACCCTCGCGGCTTGGACGTGCTGTTGCCGGAGGGTTGGCGCGAGACGACCGACGAACAGGGCGTAACGACCGTGCGAAGCGCCGACGGACGGGAGGTCGCCCGGCGGCCCGGAGGCGGCTACTACTTCGACCCGATCAATCCGCCGCTGGAAAACGTCTCGAGCGCCGCGGAAATCGAGAAGTACAGGGAGACCATGTTTTCGTTCGATTATCCTTCGTTCGCGGACGAGTCGGCGGACGACCTGCGGCAACGGGCGCAGTTGCTCCACGCGGGCGGCGAGTGCGTGGTGTTCAATCTCTGTTGCCACGTGCTGGCCGCTGGGCAACTGCTTCGCGGCTACGAGAATTTCATGGTCGATCTGATGAGTGACGAGAAGATGACCGCCGCCCTGCTGGACTGCCTGATCGAGGGGTATCGCCGGCGCGTCGAAAAACTCGCGCCCCTCTTGAAAGACAGCGTGGACGTGGTCCTGCTCAACGATGACCTGGGCACCCAAAACGGCCCGATGCTCTCGCCGGCGGTCTACCGGGAGAGGATCAAGCCGTACCAGCGGGCGCTCTTCGCCCACGTCAAGCGGGCCTTCGGCAAACCCATTCTCTTCCACTCGTGCGGCGCGGTCCGGGCGTTTATTCCCGACCTGATCGAGATCGGCGTCGACGCGCTCAACCCGGTTCAACTGAGCGCGGACGGCATGGATCTGCGGGGCCTCAAGCGGGACTTCGGCAAGGACCTGACGTTCTGGGGCGGCGGTATCGATACCCAGACCGTGCTGAACCACGCATCGCCGTCCAAAGTGGCGGAGGCGGTCCGGCGGAGCGTGGACGTTCTTGCTCCCGGCGGCGGCTTCGTGTTCTGCCAGGTGCACAATATTCAGCCGGACGTGCCTCCCGGGAACGTTATGGCCATGTACAACGCGCTGGACGCGTGCGGCACGTACTGAGGCTGCCCGTTGAGGGCGGCTGGGGTTTGCTGTATCCTGTCGAGCAACCAAACACACACGACGAGGAGGACGTCATGAAGAGCTATCGCAAGGAACTGTGGTTCAGCGTGCCGCAGCGGCGGCAGATGGTCAACATCACCGGCGAGGTCCGCGAGTGCCTGCGCGAGAGCGGCATTCGCGAAGGCTTGTGCCTGGTCAATGCGATGCACATCACCGCCAGCGTCTTTATCAACGACGACGAGGGTGGATTGCATCAGGATATGGAGGTCTGGCTCGAGAAGCTGGCGCCGGAAAAACCGCACTCGCAGTATCGCCACAACAACGGCGAGGACAACGCCGATGCGCACCTGAAGCGCACGATCATGGGCCGCGAGGTCGTGGTGGCGATCACCGACGGCGATTTCGACTTCGGGCCGTGGGAGCAGATCTTCTACGGCGAGTTCGACGGCCGGCGTAAGAAACGCGTGCTGGTCAAGATCATCGGGGAATAGCGACCCGAACAAAGCGGTGTACCCATGACGAAGCTGAACGTCCTCGTGGTCGGCGGTGGGATGATCTCGCAGGAAGTGATCTTCCCCACCGTATTCCAACTCCGCCGGTCGGGCAACGTCGATCGGGTGTTGATCGCCACACGACGGTCTGCGACGATCCGGACCATCCGCAGGCTTTTCCCTGATGAGCCGTTTGAGGCCTGGCCGGACCCCGATACGGCCTCGCCCGAGGCATCGCATCCGAACGCCTATATGGACGCCATCGCCGCCCTGCCGAGGCCCGGAGCGGTCATTGTGGCCACGCCGGACCATCTCCACACGCCTGTCATACTCGAGGCCATCGACGCCGGGTTCGACTGCATCGTCGAAAAGCCGCTGTGCCTGAAGGTCCAGGAGGCCCACCGGATCGACGCCGCGGCCAAGGCCAAGGGCCTGTACGTCAACACCGACTTTCACAAGCGTCACGACAACGCCCTGCGGGCCTGCCGGTACAAGTACCAGCGCGGTCAGATGGGCGAGGCCCTGTGCAGCCACGCCTGGATCGAGGAACGCCGGGAAATGCCGCTCAAGAACTTCGCCCTCTGGGCCGAAAACAGCAGCAGCTTCGAGTACATCGGATGCCACTACGTGGACATGTTTTATTACATCACGGGCCTGCGGCCGCGGAAGGTTCTGGCGTTCGGCCAGAAGAAGTTCCTGCCCCAACACGGCAGCCAAGCCTACGACGCCGTGCAGGCCGTGATCGAGTGGGAAAACGACGCGGTTCAGTACGTCCAGACCTCATGGGTGCTGCCCGACGCCAACCCGAACCTGACTAACCAGGGCTTCCAGGTCACCTGCACCGAAGGCGAGTTCCGGGCTGACAACGCCGACCGCCACAGCAACTTCGTCACCACCGCCAACGGCTTTGAGCGATTTAACCCCCACTTCTTCAAGCCTTTCACCGACTGGGACGACCCCGATCGCGACCTGTGGGAAGGCTACGGCGGCCAGAGCATCATCCAGCCGCTGGACGACATCGCCCGCCTTTGTAAACGGACGGTCGGCCTGAGCGGTGCGGACGCCCTGGCGGCCCGCCGAGCAATGATCGAGAAACTGGCCCTGACCCGGCCGGTACCTGCCCAGGCACTGATCTCCACCGCCGTCCTCGAAGCGGCCATGCTGAGCCTGGCCCACGGCAGCATTGCGGTTGGCTTCGATGGCGATCTCCAGCCACAGCTCATCTGAAGAATGCCAATATTAGACCGACGGTCCGGTATTAGCTCCTCTTTTTTGGCATCTTTGGGCTATTGGGCGGATATTCCTTGACCATTGGCCGTAAATTAACCATACTGCTGGTATGGATTACGGGACGCAGGCCGTCTACGACAGCAAGGCCCCACGGATCGCCCGACGCTTGGCACAGGACATCGCGGGTGGGCGGTTTCCACAGAGCAGCATGCTGCCGCCGGAACGGGAGCTGGCCCGCAGCTACGGCATTTCGCGGATGACGATGCGGAAGGTGCTGTCGATGCTGGCTGAGCGGGGCGATCTGGTCAAGGTGCCGCAGCGAGGGGTGATGGTGGCCGCCGGCGCGGCGCCGATCGTCTCGCAGACTCCCACCGCCACCGCCCTGTCGCGGAACGGGCGCAGCACGATCGCCGCGGTGTGGGCGGCTGAGCCGGACGTGCATCTGGTCGATATCCGCGAAGGGGTCAAGCGTTACGCGGCGGAGAACGATCTGGCGTTCCAGATGTTCCTGTCGTCGCAAGGGCACGATCAGGCCCTTCGCG
>JAAYCJ010000231.1 GCA_012729815.1 Phycisphaerae bacterium
GAGGGGGGACGAGGCGGTTTTTACGATTGATGGACGGTATCGGACGATCTGGTATCGGGTTGGTCGGTAGCGGTTGGTCGGCGGGTTTGGTGCGGCATCGGTGTTCAGGCGAGGCGTTGATAGGGAGTGGTCTGTTGGTGCGTCGGGACGACGCACCCTACTTGGACTACCCTTCCTTCGACAGGGCGGTGAGGCACCGTTGGCGGACGCCGATTACTGTCAGTCCGACGAACTCACGGGTATCCTGACGGTATCGGACGATGACACCGTCGCCGACGTCAAGTCCCACCGCTGGGACGGGCTGGCCGGTGCTGATGTAGAGGACATCGGCCTCTTCGTCGTAGTCCCAGTTGAGGTCTTCCTTCTTGTCCAGGATCTTTATCGCGTCCATACAGTCTTCCTTCCTCGCGAGGGCGCATTGGTGAAGTAAGCCGTCAACACAAACCCATCCACGTCGCCCAGTTCACGGTACACGACAACAAGGTGTTTGCGCGTCAAGGGCGTCTGGGCAAAGAGCCGAATGGCCATCAAAGTTCCGAGGTCGCCCTCCTGGAGGATATCCGGGTTTTCCAAAGTCTCGACCACTCGCTCCTGTTGGCCGTTCATCTCGGTCGGGATGCCGCGCGACAATGTGTCCCCAGCGTTCCTGCGTCAGCCTTACATTCACTCTATGTCTGGATCTGACTATAAGCATGGTTAGGCCGAGAAATCCTCTCGGTAAGAGATTATAGCGTTTTACCGGGTGCGTCTTCCAGTCCCAAGCATCAACGTCACTGAGGCGGGGATTTGGCGAGCATCAGTCGGAGCGTGTTGAGGGCGGCGATGGCGGCCCGGAAGCGGACGGCTTCTCGGCCGACGTCGCCGAAGCGGTGTTCTTTGATCTGTTGGTTGGCGGCGTTGCCGACGGCGATCCAGACGAGTCCGACGGGTTTTTCGGGTGATCCGTCGGCGGGTCCGGCGATACCGGTGATGGCGATGCCCCAGTCGGCTTGGCTTTGGGCCAGGAGGTTTTTGAGCATGGCGGCGCAGCATTCGCGGCTGACGGCTCCGTGGGTTTCGAGGATTTCGGGTGGGACGGCGAGGTGGCGTTGTTTGAAGGAGTTGGCGTAGGCGATCCATCCGCCGAGGAAATACTCGCTTGAGCCGGGTACGTCGGTGATGAGTTTGGCGACGTAGCCTCCGGTGCAGGACTCGGCGACGGCGAGGGTCTGGCGGCGGTGGCGGAGTTGTTGTCCGACGACGGATTCGAGGGTGTCGTTGGCTTCGCCGAAGACGACGGTGCCGAGTTGGGCCTTGATCTGCTGTGAAAAATCAAGTATAGCTTGTTGGTCGGGCCCGGCGAGCTTGAGGGAGATGATTCCTTCGTGGGCGCGGGTGCCGAAGTCGATGCCGTTTTGGGTGAGCTGCTGGAGGATGGGGTCGATGGCCAGGACGACATCTGATTCGCCCATGCCGAGACAGTGGAGGCGGATGCGGTGGGTGGGGGCGATGGTGTGGTTGGAAATCCAGGGTTTGACGTAGGTTACGAACATTTCCTTCATTTCTCGGGGAACGCCGGGCAGGGCGAAGACGGTGGCGGAGCCGATGGCGATTTTGATACCGGGGGCAGTGCCCCATCTGTTTTCGAGGCCTTCGGCGTTTTGGGGGATGTGGGCCTGGATGCGGTTCAGGACGTTCATCTGGCGGCTGCGCTTGCGGAAGAAGGCGTCGATCTGTTCCAGAAGGTTTTGTCGTTCAATGAGTTGCACGTTGGCGGCTTCGGCGAGGACGAATCGGGTCAGGTCATCGGCGGTGGGGCCGAGGCCTCCGGTGATGACGACGAGTTGGGCTTTTTCGGCGGCCTGGCTGACGGCCCAGGCGAGTTGTTGTCGGTCGTCGCCGACGGTGAGGGTGCATTGGACGTGTAGGCCGAGGGCGGTGAGTTGTTCGGCGAGGAAGGCGCTGTTGGTATCGACGAGTTCGCCGGTGACGAGTTCGGACCCGGAGGAGATGATGGCGGCGTTCATGGGGTGGAATTCCTTAATTCGGCGGTTTACACGGGGGCAGCGGGAGCATAAAATCTAGTTCGTCAAAAGGCTGTTTACTTTCTGTTGAAAGATTGTTGGCGGATTTTTATCGCAATGCAAGTTCATGACAGCCAAGCCGTTGCGCGACCAGTCGGCGGCGGTGTCGGCGGACGCCCGGCGATCCGGCGGGTTGCGGTAACGCCCTAAAGGGCGGCTTTGGCATCGTCCGATAAAACCAATGGCCGTAGAGATATCCTCAAGGCGATCAAGATACCGTAAGGTGGCGATGCGTACCAGCGAGAAGGGATATTTCGTGCCCGTGTCGCGTGGGTGGTGGTGCGCATGGGTTATGGGGGTTTGTCTGGCGTCGTTTGGGGGGTGCGAGCGGGCGTCCTGGATGGGCATGGATCGTGGCAAGGAGGAGGCTTCGGGGGCGCGGGACGATCAGGCGGATCTGGCGAGGAAGACGGCTGCGCTTCCGGGGACGGTGGGTGCGGCGGCGTCGCTGGAGGGGATGGGCGATATTTTTGTCGAGGGTTACGGTCTGGTGGGCGGACTGGCGGGCAAGGGGAGCCGGGAGTGTCCGGAGCCTTTGCGTGCGGAGTTGATCGAGGCGATCGCCAAGGCGCAGAAGACGGGGGGTTTCGGGGATCGCAAGGACTTGCCGAGTCCGATGTCGATCATCCGGTCGGGGAATACGGCGGTGGTTCGGGTTCGCGGCCGGCTGCCGGGCGGTGCGTCGAAGGGTGAGCGGTTTGACGTGTCGGTGGAGGCATTGCCGAATACGGGGACGACGTCGCTGGAAGGCGGGTGGCTGTATAGCTGCGATTTGCGGGTGTTTGGCGGTCCGGCGTCGGGGGGCGCGCGGTCGAAGATCATGGCGCGTGCGGCGGGTCCGGTGTTCATCAATCCGTTCGAGAAGCGGGATTATCAGGGCACGACGATGCTGCACCGGTCGGGGTTTGTGCTGGGCGGCGGGTCGGGCACGGTGGATCGGCCGCTGAGTCTGGTGCTGTATCAGGGATCGTACGAGATTGCCCGGGCGATCGAGCAGAAGATCAACACGGCGTTCGGGCCGGTTTCGGGGGGTAGGGACGGGTCGGCGGCGAAGGCTGTGAGTCCGAACCGGGTGGAGTTGCGGATTCCGGCGGAGTATGGGGATCGCAAGTCGTATTTCCTGGCATTGGTGAACAGTCTGTACGTTCGGAGCGATCCGAATTTCATCGACGTGCGTTCGCGCGAGCAGGTGTCGGAGATCATGGCTCCGCTGGCGAACGCGGAGGCGATTTCGTTCGCGTGGGAGGGGATGGGCCGGACGGTATTGCCGGTGATTCAGGGGTTGTACGGGAATTCGAACCAGCAGGCGTCGTTCTGGTCGTCGCGAGCGGGTGCGGCGTTGGGCGATACGCTGGCGATCGAGCGGCTTGGCGGGTTTGCGACGTCGGCGGGGCCGTACCGGGTCAAGGCGGTGGAGCAGTTGGGTTACTGCCGCAGTCCGGTGGCGAGCGAGGCGTTGCGGAAGGTGGTGGCGAGCGACGACGTGGATTTGCGGATTCTGGCGTATGAGGGGCTTTCGCGGGCGAAGGACGCGTCGGTGAAGCGCGGGATCGTTGGGGTGGACCGGTTTTTGCTGGACATGGTATCGTGCGGCGGCCGGCCGTTGGTGTACGTGACGCGGACGGCGGAGCCGAAGGTGGTGGTGTTCGGTTCGGCGCGGATCGAGCCGCCGGTGTTTTACAGCGACTGGGACCGGATGCTGACGATCAGCGCGAACACGGAGGATCGTGAGCTTTCGGTGGTTCGCCGGCTGCCGCCGGACGGGAGCAGCATTCAGGCGGCGAGCGGGTTGGAGGTTTCGCGGCTGTTGGGCCTATTGGGGGGGCAGTTGGGCCGGGACGGGGAGCGGTATACGGGCATGGGGGTTCCGTACAATCGGGTGATCTCGGTGCTGCATTCGCTGTATGACAGCGGGGCGTTGGCGGGGGTGTTCAAGCTTCAGGACATGTCGGTGTGGCCGGACCGGACGGCGTATGAGCTGGGCCGGCCGGAGCGGGACGAGTAGGTTCTGGGATTGGGGAAAGGTGGCGGCCGGAAGCGGTTTCCGGCGGGTGCGAGCGACGCGGACGGATTGACAGTTCAGGCGACGGAGGCTTTGAATATGCGGTTGAAACGGCTGACCCTGCACGGCTTCAAGAGTTTTGCCGATCGGACGGCGTTGGATTTCAATCACGGGATCACGGGGATCGTTGGGCCGAACGGTTGCGGCAAGAGCAACGTGGTGGACGCGTTCAAGTGGGTGTTGGGCGAGCAGTCGGCTAAGAGTCTGCGCGGCCAGCAGATGCAGGACGTGATTTTCAACGGGTCGGCGAACCGCAAGAGCATGGGGATGGCGGAGGTGGGGCTGACGTTCGAGACGGACGGGCAGCTTGGGGATTACGGGTCGGAGGTGGTGATCGCGCGTCGGCTTTACCGGAGCGGTCAGAGCGAGTATCTGATCAACAACAAGCCGTGCCGGCTTCGGGACATTCGGGATTTGTTTCTGGACACGGGCGTTGGGGTGGACGCGTACAGCCTGATCGAGCAGGGGAAGGTGGATCTGCTGCTTCAGGCGTCGAACCAGGACCGTCGGGCGGTGCTGGAGGAGGCGGCTGGGATCAGCAAGTACAAGCTTCGTCGGAAGGAGGCCCAGCGGCGGTTGGAGAACGTTCAGCAGAATTTGCTGCGGGCGGGGGACGTGATCGCGGAGGTGGAGAAGCATTTGCGGAGCGTGAAGCTTCAGGCGGGCAAGGCGCGGAACTATCAGGAGTACGTGACGCGGCTTCAGTCGCTCAAGTCGCAGTATTACCTGGCGGAGTATCACGGCCTGCTGGAGCAGCAGGGGACGCTGCGGGTGGAGTTGGACGATCGGCATCGCGAGCTTCGGGAGTTGCAGGAGCGGCACGAGCTGTTGGAGGCGAAGCGTTCGCAGTTCGACCTTGAGATGGTGGAGTTGGGGAATCAGATCGGGGCGGTGGAGAACAAGCTGACGCAGTCGTCGGAGCAGATCGATTCGGGTCAGCAGACGATTCGGTTGCTGGGTCAGCGGATGGATGAGCAGAACGAGAGTCTGAACGCGAGCCGCAAGCGGCTTCAGGCGCAGTATCTTCAGATGGGTCGGTTGCGTGGCGAGCAGTCGAAGGTGGCGGGCGAGCTGGAGGCGATTCAGGGGGAGGAGGCCTCGCTGCAGGAGAAGATTCGCAAGCTGCAGGAGCAGATCGAGGCGCACGATCTGCGGACGACGGAGCTGGTGCACATGCTGGAGGGGGAGAAGTCGAGTTTGATCGAGCTGATGCGTCGGACGGCGCAGTGCAACAATCAGCTCAGCCAGATCGACGCGGAGCAGCGTGGGATTGAGGGGCAGCGGCAGCGGTTGACGTCGCGGCGGGAGTATCTGGCGGGCGAGAAGGCGAAGATTCAGGCGTTTCGGGACGATCGGCACCAGGCGCTGGCGGAGTTGGATCGTCAGATTGAGGCATTGTCGGCGGAGGTCAGCCGGCTGCAGGATCGGGCGGAGGTGCTGGATCAGCAGTCGGGCGAGCTGTCGCGGTCGTTGGCGGAGCGGAAGGAGAAGCGGTCGGCGCTGCAGTCGCGGCAGGAGGTGCTGTCGGACATGCAGGCGCAGATGCAGGGGGTGGGAACGGGGGCCAAGGCGCTTTTGGTTCGCAAGGATCAGGGCGATCCGGCGATGGAGGGGTTAGTGGGTTTGGCGGCGGATCTGATTGGGACGGACCTGGAGCACGCGCGGCTGATCGAGGCGGCGCTGGCGGGTCGGGATCAGTATCTGGTGGTGGAGAGCCATCGGTTTGTGGAGGCAAATCGGGAGCTGCTGGCGGAGCTGTCGGGGGCGGTGAGTATTTTCCCGCTGGATTCGTTGGCGCCGGTGGTGAACGTTCGGGATTTTTCGGGGAAGGACGGGGTGGTGGCGACGGCTGCGAGTCTGGTCAAGTCGGAGGACCGGTTCGACCATCTGGTTCGGCTGCTGTTGGGCAAGACGCTGATCGTGGAGGATTTGGGGACGGCGTTCCGGCTGGCGGGGGAGGACGCGGCGGGCTGGCGGTTCGTGACGCGCGAGGGCGAGGTGGTGGAGGCGGACGGTTCGGTGCGGGTCGGTCCGACCAAGGGCGGGGCGGGATTGATTTCGCGGAAGTCGGAATTGGAGCACCTTTCGAACCAGTTGACGCGGCTCGACGCGGAGATCACCGAGGCCGAGCGGAACGTTCGACAGGTGAACGAGGATCAGCGGCAGACGAAGCAGGAGGTTTCGGACCTTCGGGCGAGTCTGTACGAGAATCGGACGCGGCGGGTGAAGGACCAGACGCAGTTGAGCGGGTTGGACGAGCAGTGGCGCAAGCTGAGCGAGGAGGAGCCGCTGATCGAGTCGGAGCTGGATTCGCTGTCGCAGCAATCGGCGTTTAACGCGGAGCGCAAGGAGGGATTGGAGCGGCAGGTGGGCGAGATGGAGGGCGAGCAGCGGTCGGTGCAGCAGCGGGTGGAGGAGCTTCAGAGCGTTCAGGAGTCGGAGCAGGCGGCGCGGTCGGGCCTGAGCGGTCAGATGACGGAGTTGAAGGTGGAGGCGGGCCGGCTGTCGCAGAAGCGTCAGGCGCTGACGGACCGGGCGAACGGGCTGCGGCGTGACTTGCAGCAGGCGCTGGCGGGCCATCAGTCGGCGGGCGAGGAGATCCGGTCGATGAAGGTCCGGATCGAGCAGGCGGAGCGGCAGATCTTGGGGACGGAGGCTCGGCTGGCGGGGCTGTACAGTTCGCGGCAGGAGTATCAGAGGCAGTCGGGTCTGCTACGTCAGCAGCGCAAGGGCAAGAGCACGCAGCTCGAGCAGATCATGGCGGAGGCGCATGAGGCCAAGTCGCAGGTGGGTTCGCTGCAGGAGCAGGGCCAGGAGTTGGCGCTGAAGATCAACGAGTTGACGGTGCGTCAGGAGACGCTGATCCAGCGGGCGCAGGACGAGCTGCGGATCGACCTGGAGCACGCGTACAGCGACTATCACGATAGCGGCGAACAGGACTGGGCGGCGCTGGAGGGGGAGATCAACGATCTGAAGGGGAAGATTTCGCGGTTGGGCAACGTGAACCTGGACGCGATCGCGGAGCAGGAGCAGCTTGAGGCGCGGCTTGTGTTTTTGAGCAGTCAGCGGGACGATCTGGACGAGGCGCAGAAGAAGCTGCAGGAGCTGATCGAGCGGCTTGATGAGGAGTCGCAGAAGCGGTTTTTGGAGACGTTCGAGACGGTTCGGGAGAATTTCCAGGATCTGTACCGCAAGCTGTTCGGCGGCGGGAAGGCGGACCTGGTGCTGGACAATCCGGAGGACGTGCTGGAGAGCGGGATCGACATTCTGGCCCGTCCGCCGGGCAAGGAGACGCGGTCGGTGAGTTTGCTGTCGGGCGGCGAGAAGACGCTGACGACGGTGGCGCTGCTGATGGCGATCTTCAAGTCGAAGCCGTCGCCGTTCTGCATCCTCGACGAGGTGGACGCGGCGCTGGACGAGGCGAACGTGGACCGGTTCAATATGGTGATCCAGGAGTTTTTGCACCACTCGCAGTTCATCGTGATCACGCACAACAAGCGGACGATGAGCTACGC
>JAAYCJ010000232.1 GCA_012729815.1 Phycisphaerae bacterium
CGTTGTCTTTGATCGTCTTTTCCACCATCGTCATCATCCTTTCCTTCAGTTGCACCCTTGCCGCGTGAAGACGGTTGTTCACTGTGGTCACCGGCACTTCCAGAAAATCCGCGATCTCCTTCTGCGAATAACCGTTGATGTAGAACAGCGTGACCGCCGTCCGCTGCGACTCCGGCAGCGCGCGGACCGCCGCCAGCACCCGCTCGCCCAGTTCTTTCCCCTCAGCCGCCTTCGATGGTCCCAGTTCGCCGGAAGCCACGACCTCCGCCGCTTCCAGACCCACCGTCGACACCGATTTGCCCCGGATAAACCGATGGCTGCTACTCAGCACGATCCGCCGCAGCCACCCGGCGAACCGCGCCGGCTCGCGAAGCTGCTCCAACCGGCGGTACGCCTCCACGAACGCCTCCTGGGCTGCGTCCTGAGCCAGATGGAAATCGCCCAGCACCGCATACGCATACCCACAGGCCATGTTTTGGAACCGTCGGACCAGTTCGGCGAACGCCGCCAGCTCGCCACGACGCGCCCGCTCCACCAGTCCAGCTATCTTGTCCTGCAATTCATCATTCATTCCGCACATCCAGTACCCACCTCACCAACAAGAGCCAACCCACCGGCCGGTCCTTTGTCAAGAACAGCGTTTTCCTGGAATAAATGGGCTCGGAGAGATGTTCTGGACCCCAAGGGGCTTAACTCTCACTTATCTCCAATGCCCATCGCTTGGACACAGGTATTGACACCCGCGTCCCGAACGTGATATACTGGCTCTTCAACGCTATCCGGGCCCTTTCTGGCGGAAGTAGCGGGCATGAAGGCAGCAAAGGCGCTGGTGTGTCTCTTCATCGCGGTTTCCGTTGGCTTTTCCGTGAGTTCGTTCCTGTTTGTGGGCGGGTGCGGCGGAGACCCGACGGACCCGACGCCGACTCCCACGCCGAGCGCCAGTCCCACCCCCACCCCCAGCGACGCCCTGTTCCTGCCGCAGGCCGATCAGGAGGTCCTGGAGGATGCCGCTGATTCCTACCTGGCGAACCGCGAGACGCAGTCGGCGGACGCGGCGTTCGCCGCGATGGTGAGCGACCTGAAGGCCTGCGAAGGCGTGGCCAAGGCCGAGCCGACGGTCGACGGTCAGACGGTGTGGGTTGAATTCGACGACGGCCAGATCGCCGCCGTTGGCATTGCCGGACGGTTCGGGCCTGCGCCGACGTACGATGCGTCGCAAATGCTGGCGAAACTGGACGGCGGGGCAAGCGCCGCGAAAGTGGTCGGTCCGGGCGACGCGGCGGCGAAGATCGCGTCGTCGGCGAAGATCGGCCCCGCCGATTCCCCGAAGACGCCGGGGTCCCGGAAGGTCCTTCTTCTCAGTTCGGCCAGCGAGGAGTTCGCGGGGTTGGACGTGGAGTTGTTCCAGCACGTCCGCGATGACCTGGTCGAGAACTACGGCTGGGACCCGTCGGATGTTGTGATCAAGAGCAACCTCGCGGCCGACGAGTACGGCACGCTGATCTTCAACGACTTCCTCCAACTCGCCGACTACGGCGTGATCACGATCTGTGCCCACGGGCGCTTGTCCCACCCTCCGGAGGAATCCTTCTTCGTCCAGGTCACGGCGGAGAAGCCGTACCGGAGCAAGTACCCTCGCATCGGCCATCCCGACGAGCCGTTCCACGTCGGCGACGAATGGAAGAAAGAAAGGGTGTTGAGCAAACTGTGCATCGACCCCTTCAAGACGAAGATGCGATGGTACCTCTACATGCGCGACGATCTGTGGGTGGAGCATCTCGCCACGCTGCCGGAGAGCATCGTGTATCTGTGCATCCCGGAAAGCAAGTTCGTGTTGAGCGATTTCGGTTCGCTGCATGCGGGACATGCGATCGTCTGGGATGGGACGCCGGCTTCGGTGAATCCCTGTCTGAATCCCGTTCTGCTTCCGGAGATCATGGCCGGTGACAATGCCCCGGCGGTTGAGGCCTGGGAGACCCTTATGGCCGGTTCGACCGCGTTCGGTTCGGCGACGGTGAGTCTGGAACTGACGGGTCCGGGTGCGGTCAAGTACTACCTGCCGACGTGGGCGGACGTCGGGACGTACGGCTGCCCGAGCACGACGGCGACGGTCAAAGTGGAGGTGTCGTACACGAACCCGGACGTTCCGCTGCCCGACCCGGCGGTGGTCCAGGACCTTCCGCACGTCGGGAAGGAGTTCGTGGACTTGTATCCCGGCGAGGAGATCACTTTCAAGGCCGCCGCCCTCGACGCCGGCGGGAATGTGCTTGCCGAGAAGGAGAGGAAGGTCACGCTCCACAGCGGCGCCAACGTCGTGAGAATCCGCTTCGCGGAATACGGGATCATCCTGCGCGCCGATCCCGACGAGATCGACGCCGACGGTGTGGACGCGTCGACCCTCACCGCGACCCTCAAGAAATTCACGGATACGGATGAGCTCATCCCCACCGGCGATCCGGTGCCGGGCAAGTCCGTTTCCTTCGGAAAGACCGCCGGCGAGTTCGTCGGACCCAATCCCGTCGATAGCGACGCCGGCGGCGTTGCCTCCGTGCAGTTCGTCGGCGACACCAGCATTGTGGCTCAGGTTAAGGCTGTGGTGTTCGCCGACTCCGTCGAATCCGACCCGGTCAACGTCGTCTGCGGCGATCCCGAGTACAACGTCGTCGTCCAAGCCGATCCGCCCGTCGTCGTCTTCGACTATGGCGACACCGCCGAGATCGTCTTTACCGCCACCGCCCGCTACTGTTTGA